>CAMHNT010000038.1 GCA_946186535.1 uncultured Clostridia bacterium | reverse complement strand
ACTTATGCATAGCTGCTGGTTTTGGGGTGGGTCGGTCTAATGAAAGGATTCATCTTAAATAGAAAAGCATCTTAAACACAAGATATCCCTCCTTCCTCCCCTCCGTCAGCCGCAGGCTGACGGAGGGGTTGTTAAAAAAAATAAAATTGCATAGTTGCGTGCAAAGTTCCGGGGTTTTTCAGGGGTTTATATAAGGATGTTTTTTGAGAAAGGGTTCAGAGACTGGGGTTGTGGATTGGTTGTATGTATCGTATATGTTGTATGTGATGTTATTTGTTGTTTTGTGTTTGCTTATATTTTGATGTGAGATTGATGTTTTTATATATAGTATATATTGTATTTTATTGTTGAGGTGGTATTTATGGCAAGACCTGCTAAAAAAGGAATCGATTATTTTCCGTTTGATGTTAATGTTTTTGAAGATGACAAGATTTTTGATGTTCAGAATGAGTTCGGACCGCTTGGCGAAGTCGTTTATTTTCGTCTTTTATGTATGATATACAGGAACGGATACTATCTGAGGTTTGACAGCTATGAGAAGCTCGCTTCTATTGTTGTGCGTTCAATCGGGTTCCGATGGGCTGATGACAGGGACGTAATTGTTAATATTATCAAATATCTTGTCGAGTGCAGGCTTTTTGACGGCGAGCTTGCAGCGAAGAATATTCTGACGTCGAAGGGCATTCAGGAGCGCTACAAGCTTGCGACCGAGAGGAGAAAGAACGGAATTTCCGAGTATTCGCTTCTTGACGGCGGCGAGGTTTCAGGGGACGATAACGTGGGTTTCTGCGGCGAAAACCCCACAAATAAAAGTAAAAGAAATAAAAGTAAAGTAAATGAAACTACTCTCTCCTCGGAAGACGGTGCTTCCGGCGGTGCGTGTGACGACGAGCAGGCTGTTGCCGATCTGTTTAATTCCGTCTGCAAGTCGCTGCCGAAGGTTTCGAAGCTGACCAACAAGCGGCGTAGAAACATCAGGAGGGCGAACAGGATTCTTGACGGCAGGTTCGAGGAGTTTTTCAGGCGGATCGAGGCTTCAGATTTTCTTTCGGGGCGTACCGGGAACTGGTCGGGAAGTTCGTTTGACTGGATTTTGCAGCAAGACAACATCACAAAAATTCTTGAGGGGAATTATGACAACAGGGTACGTGACACCACTCAGGGACAATATTCGGATATCTACACTCAATATCTGAGCGAGGTTGACGGGTTCAGCATTTAAACGGCAATTTAGAATGCAAAAAAAATCCCCCCTGCGAAGCCGCAAGGGGAAAGATCCGATTTTGAAATCAGTCATTTTCAATTTTGTTAAAGAAGCCGATTTTTCTGAATCTCTTGTATCTGTTGTCGAGAAGTTCGTCGCGAGACTGAGCGGAAAGAACCTTGAGATCCTTTTTGAGCTGGTGTCTGATTGAGTTGCACATCTTGTCGAAGTTGTCGAAATCTTCGGTGATAATGCCCTCGATAACCCTGAACTCTCTCATATCGGCAGCCGTGATTTTAAGGCATGCCGCAGCGTCGGCAACCTTATTGCTGTCCTTCCAGAGGATACTTGCGCAGCCCTCCGGGGAAATTACGGAATACACGGCATTCTCGAGCATATAGACTCTGTCAGCCGTTGCGAGCGCAAGTGCGCCGCCGCTTCCGCCTTCGCCGATGACAATAGTTATGACAGGTGTATTAAGACCCATCATTTCGAGAATATTCTCGGCGATAGCCTGACCCTGACCTCTCTCCTCGGCTTCCGCACCGCAGAATGCACCGAGTGTGTCAACGAAGCATATAACAGGGCGGTGGAACTTCTCCGCCTGCTTCATGAGTCTGAGCGCCTTTCTGTAGCCTTCAGGCTTCGGGCAGCCGAAATTGCGCGCAATACGGCTCTGAAGGTCGGTACCCTTGTCGATGGCAATAAATGTTGCAGGAATACCGTCGTCGAGATATCCGATACCGCTGTAGATAGCTGCGTCGTCGCCGTAGCGTCTGTCGCCGTGAAGCTCGATGATGTCCTTGAATATTTCGTTTACATAGGCACTTCCCGTAGGTCTTGTGCTCGCTCTGGCTGTTTTAAGCTTGTCATAAGGTGTCATAATTAAGCTTCACCGCCTTTCTTCGAATGAATACTGAGAATGTTGGACAGTGTATCCCTAAGCTTCTCTCTCTGAACGATTGAGTCGACGAAGCCGTGTTCGAGGAGGAACTCGGCGCTCTGGAAGTTGTCGGGGAGCTTGGATTTTGTTGTCTGTTCAACGACTCTTCTGCCGGCGAAGCCTACGAGAGCCTTCGGCTCGGCAAGGATAATATCGCCCTGCATAGCGAAGCTTGCGGTACAGCCGCCGGTCGTCGGGTCGGTGAGAACCGTGATATAGAGATTTCCTGCATTCGAGTGACGTTTTACTGCGCCGCTGACTTTAGCCATCTGCATGAGGGAAACGATACCCTCCTGCATTCTTGCGCCGCCGGAAGCTGTAAATCCGATAACGGGCAGGCTTTTCTCCGTTGCATACTCAAAAATTGAAGTAATTTTCTCGCCGAGAACTGAGCCCATGCTCGCCATCATAAATCTCGAATCCATTACAAAATAAGCGAATTCATAGCCGTTGATTTTGGCGGTACCGCAGACAACGGCGTCCTTTTCGTTCGTAGACTTCTTCGACTTTTCGAGCTTTTCGGCATAGCCGGGGAACTCGAGGAAGTCAACGCTTTCGAAGTTGTCGAACATATCCGTATTTGACTTTTTATCGCAGAGAAGAGCGATTCTTTCTTTTCCTCCGAGGCGGAAGTACTTCCCACACTGGGGGCATATCATATTATTTCTAAGCAGCTGATGCTTACTGTTTTCACTGTTACAGCCTTTGCAGACAAGAGTTACATTCTCCGTACTTTTAACGAGAGATTCGATATCAGGCTGAGGCTGTCCGGTCAAATTTTTCAAAAAACTTGTAAAAATATTAGCCATTCCTAATTCCTTCTTTTTTTAACAACCCCTCCGTCAGCCTGCGGCTGACACCTCCCCTTGAGGGGAGGGATGGGGGGATATCTTTTGTTTAAGATGTTTTTCTATTAAGCTTAGTCTTTTCACCAGACTTCGCCCTGCACCTATTGGGGCTGCCGCCCCAAGCCCTGCTTTCTTTTCGAAATTAAAGAAGAGCGAACGAGAACTGAGCGCTTACGCAGAGTTTTCCGTTTACGTATGCCTTGCCCTCGGCAAAGTGGAAGGGTCCTTTTGAACGGGTAATTTTGCATTCCGTCTCAATCGTGTCGCCCGGAAAAACCTTGTTCTTGAACTTAACCTTGTCGAGTCCCGTGAAGTACGGCGTTGCGCCGCTCGCCGTCTCAGCAAGAAGTACGCAGCTCGACTGCGCCATGATTTCACAGAGAATTACTCCCGGAACTACCGGGTTGCCCGGGAAATGTCCCTTTAAGAACCACTCTTCTCCTGTGATGTGTTTTTTTCCGTATGCCACTCCGTCCCTGACCTCTGCTTCGTCAATGAGAAGCATATTGTCACGGTGCGGAATTATGTTCTTGATTTCTTCAATATTCATCAGTCCACCGCCTTAAATGCTACACAAGCGTTGTGACCGCCGAAACCGAGGTTTGTCGAAAGCGCAAGCTCGATTTCCGTTTCAACAGCCGTGTTTGGTGTGTAGTTGAGGTCGCACTCCTCGTCCGGCTCAAGAAGGTTGATCGTTGGAGGAACAATGTTGTTCCTGAGTGCGTTGATTGCCGTGATTGCCTCGATTGCGCCTGCAGCGCCGAGCATATGACCCGTCATTGACTTCGTCGAGCTGATGTGGAGCTTGTATGCGTCGTCTCCGAAAACGTTCTTGAATGTCTTTGTCTCCGTGAGGTCGTTGAGATGTGTGCTTGTGCCGTGAGCGTTTATGTATATCTTCTCCGGGTCTACCTTCTCGATATCCTTCAGAGCCTCTCTCACAGCATTCGCCGTGCACTGAGCCTCCGGGTCCGGTGAAGTTACGTGATATGCGTCACAGGTTGAACCGTAGCCGACAACCTCTGCATAAATCTTCGCACCTCTGTTCTTTGCGTGCTCATATTCCTCAAGAATAAGAACAGCCGCACCCTCGCCGAGAACGAATCCCTGACGTCTCTTGTCGAAAGGAATCGAAGCCGTGTCTTTTGTTTCAGCCGCCGAAAGTGCCTTGCACTGACCGAAGCCTGCGACAGTGAGAGGATTTATTGCAGCCTCGCTTCCGCCGCAGATGATAGCGTCAGCATAGCCGTGCTTGATCGCTCTGTATGCCTCGCCGATTGCGGTCGAGCCTGTTGCGCAAGCTGTGGAAACAGCCATGTTCGGGCCCTTCGCCTTAAAGTTAATAGCCACGTTTCCTGCGGCAATGTTGTATATCATCTTGGGGATAAAGAGCGGAGAAACTCTTCTTGCGCCCTTCTCCATGAATGTTGTGTGCTCTGCCGTAAATGTGTCGAAGCCGCCGATTCCGGAACCGAAGTAAACGCCGAATCTCTCCTCGTCAACGTTTCCGAGAATTCCGCTGTCCTTCACTGCCTCGTCGGCTGCATATACGGCATACTGCGAGAAAAGGTCCATTTTACGGAGCTGGCTCTTCTCAATGACGGAAGTCAGGTCAACGTTTCTGACCTCGCCTGCAAATTTATATTTTGAATCCGATATATCGAATTTCGTGATAAAATCAATGCCGTTAACGCCATTCACAGCATTCTCCCAGTATTCGGAAACGCTGTTGCCGATTGGCGTTAAAGCACCCATTCCTGTTACAACAACTCTGCTCATTTCTTTTCCTCCTTACGGTTTGTTACATTGCGAGACCGCCGTCCACACGGATAACCTCGCCTGTGACATACGAAGCGTCATCGGAACAGAGGAACGCAATAACATTTGCGACGTCCTCCGGAAGTCCGCCCCTCTTCATCGGGATAGCGCTTGTGAACTGCTCCTTGACCTTGTCGCTGAGAGCATTCGTCATGTCGGTCATGATGTATCCCGGAGCAACGGCATTCACCGTAACGCCTCTTCCTGCGAGCTCTCTTGCAACCGACTTCGTAATTCCGATAACTCCTGCCTTTGAAGCGGAGTAGTTAGCCTGACCGGCGTTGCCCTGAAGTCCTACGATCGAAGAAACGTTGACGATTCTTCCTGCACGCTTCTTCATGAAGTGAGTGTATGTATGCTTGATCATGTTGAACGTACCCTTGAGGTTTACGTTGATAACCGAATCGAAATCCTCTTCGGAAAGCTTGATAACAAGCTTGTCTCTTACAATGCCGGCATTGTTAACGAGAATGTCGATTCCGCCGAAATCCTCGATAACCTTGTCAACTGCAGCCTTCGACTCCTCAAAGTTTGAAACGTCACAGTAATAGAGACCGACCTTTACGCCGAGAGCTTCAATTTCCTTCTTTGCGTTTTCGCCTTCCTCAACGTTTCCTACATAAAGGATGGCAATATTTGCACCCTGGGAAGCAAGCTTCTTTGCAACCGCAAGTCCGATTCCTCTTGAAGCACCGGTAACAACGGCTGTTTTATTTTCTAAACTCATTATATTATCCCCCGAAATCTATTTTTTAAGTATAGCAATCCCCAAACACACGAACAACTCCGACAGAGGACAGGAAAAGCTTTTCCCCAGCTTTCTCTCAAAAAGAGGACCGGTAAAAGTTTTCGCCCAGCCTTTTTCAAAAGGCTGGCAGGTCCGGGCAGCGCCCGGCAGGTTTTAAGGACGGAGTCCTTAACATTCCATACTCAACGAAAATGCTGCCTCGCAGCATTTTCATTATATCCCCTGATAATATTCATGTCTTTTAGGTATGCTGAACACTATCCTGACTTTAATATAACCTAACACGATAGCCTCCGCCCTTGAGGGGACGCTCTCTGCCAGAGCGTCCCCTCTCAGAAAACAGTCCCCCGGACTGTTTTCTGATTCACCCCTTGCAGAGGGCTGAACGCTAAAGGAGTTTCGCCGTCTGCGGACGGCGACCAAGGGCGCTGCCCTTGGATCCTGCAAGCCTTTGAAAAGGCTTGAGCGAAACTTTAACTGTCAAGGTTTCAAGTTATGGATAGCAAAATAATTTTTAAATATCCAAAGCTTCAAGTGTCTCCTTATCCTCAACATTAAAAGCCTTAACGTCGCCGTTTATCTTCTTAATAAGACCCGTGAGAGTCTTTCCGACGCCGACCTCAATGAATGTATCAACACCCTCGGCAATAAGATTCTCAACGGTTTTCTGCCACTGAACAGGATTGATGACCTGAGCCTTGATGAGAGCCTTGTAGTCCTTGCTGTTCTCGTCGCTGCCATACGGCTTTGCCGTAACGTTGCTGTAGACCGGAACATTCGGCTCGGAAAGCTCGACGTTTTCAAGATATTCGCCCAGTCCGACTGCGGCGCTGTTCATGAAAGGCGAGTGGAAAGCGCCGCTGACTGCGAGCTTTACTCCTCTGCCCTTTTCCGCCTTCACTGCTTCGCACAGTGCGTCCGCATTCTCCTCAGATGTTGCGACAACCGTCTGCGCAGGGCTGTTGTAGTTAACAGGGTAAGTATCTTCAAAGCGTGAAGCGATCTCCTCAACCTTTTCGGGCGTAAGCTTCACGACGGCAACCATTGTTCCCTTTCTTTCGTTTGAGGATATATCCATAAGCTCGCCTCGTCTGCAAACAAGCTTGAAAGCGTCCTCATAGCTGAGCATACCCGAAAAACCGAGCGCGGCAATCTCACCGAGAGAAAATCCGGCAACATAGTCCGGCTTAATGCCCTTTTCAACGACAGCCGCAGCCGCCGCAAGGTCTGCTGTGAATACGCACGGCTGAGTGTTGACGGTTCTGTTGAGAACCTCCTTCTCAGCCTCAAAGCACTGAGCGGAAGTACCCTCTCTTACGCTGTCGGCCATATCGAAAACAGCCTTAGCCGCCGGCGAGCATTCATAGAGCTCCTTGCCCATGCCGGGGTACTGTGCGCCCTGACCGGAAAAAACAAATGCTATTTTACCCATTTTGAAGCACCTCCCAAAAGCTCCTCAGCCTGAGTGAAGATCTCGCTGATGATCTCCTCGGCTGTCTGTTCCTTGGTGATAAGACCGGAAATCTGACCTGCGAGAACCGAACCGTTCTTGACGTCGCCCTCAACGGCAGCCTTTCTCAGCGCGCCGACACCGAGATTTGCAACGGACTCAGCCGTTGCTTCGGGAGCGTACTCCTCTTTAATAAAGTTTCTTGTAAAAGCGTTCTTGATACCGCGGCACGTATTTCCGCCGAAGCGTCTGCCGGTAGTCTGAGTGCCGATATCGTTCGCCTTGATAACAGCGTCCTTGTAGTTCTGATGAACGCCGCATTCCTTTGCGACAAGGAATCTCGTTCCGAGCTGAACGCCGCTCGCACCGAGCATGAACGCAGCCGCAACGCCTCTTCCGTCACCGATACCGCCAGCTGCGATAACAGGGATATTCACGGCGTCAACGACCTGAGGAACGATAGCCATAGTCGTCAGCTCACCGATGTGACCGCCGGACTCCTGACCCTCGGCAACAACGGCGGTAGCGCCGCACTTTTCCATTTTCTTAGCCATTCCGACTGAAGCGATAACAGGGATAACCTTGATTCCTGCGGCGAGCCACAGCTCCATGAACTTTGCCGGGCTGCCTGCGCCTGTTGTTACAACGGGAACCTTTTCCTCTGCGACAACGTTGGCAACCTCCTCGGCATAAGGACTCTGAAGCATAATATTAACGCCGAAAGGCTTGTCCGTTTCGGCTCTTGCAATTTTGATCTGTTCACGCAAATAATCGCTGTCGGCATTCATAGCCGAGATAATGCCGAGACCGCCTGCATTAGAAACAGCGGCAGCGAGCTTACCGTCGGCGATCCATGCCATACCCCCCTGAAAAATAGGGTACTTTATTCCGACAGCTTCACAAATAGGAGAATTAATCATTATACTACCTCTTTTTTTACCCCGATTCCGTACACATTCTTGACGCAAGACATCGCCCGAGGATGCGGACTTTTACCGGTCAGGGTTTCTTTTTTACCCCGATTCCGCAGCCACACTTGACACGAGCCATCGCCCGAGGATGCGGACTTTTACCGGTCAGGGTTTCTTTTTTACCCCGATTCCGCAGCCACACTTGACACGAGCCATCGCCCGAGGATGCGGACTTTTACCGGTCAGGGTTTTTCTCTATCATACTTATTGGACTTTTTATACAGTCGTTTTTTAACGACTCCTCCGTCAGCCTTCGGCTGACACCTCCCCTTAAGGGGAGGATATCTTTCCGATAAAACATTCTTCTACAAAGCTAAGTCTTTCACCAAACTTTCGCCACCCCCAACCCCCTCCCCGGAGGGGGTTACTGGTAGGCGCAGGGCTTCGCCCTGCACCTATTGGGGCTGTGCCCCAAGCCCTGCTTTCTTTGCCGAAAGTTTTTTGTGGGTCAAGGGCTTCGCCCTGAAACTATCGGAGCTTCGCTCCAAACCTTGCTTTGTTCCCGGAATGTTTTTTAGTATCTATTCATTACTATCTAAAAGAAGCCTTGCTTGGAAATAAGTTATCCAAGCAAGGAGCATTTATTTTCACGAACGCAGAACTCTATCAACAGAAAGTGAAGCGAAAAAAGTAATAAAGCACCACGTCCCGGAAAAATCAAAGTAAATTTTCGAGTTCCATAACGGAACTCCGTAGAAAAACAACAGGCTACCGGAATGTCCGGAGAATATCTGAAAAACCTCCGGACAACTCACGGAACAGCCTCGATTTCATTATGTATATCAAAAATATATATCCAAACAATGAAACCGGAATCGGTATTGATTAGCCTACTTTCTTCTCAACGGCAGCAACAAGATCAGCAACTGTCTTCATGTCCGGAGAAGCCTCGAATTCGATCTCGAACTCGTCCTCAATGCTCATAGCGATTTCTGTGATGTCGAGAGAATCAACGCTGAGATCCTCGAACTTTGTGTCCTCTTTGATCTCTGCAACGTCACAATCAATTTTCTCTGCAATTAATTCTGCAACTTTCTCAAATACCATAATAAACTACTCCTTTGAAATTTTTCTACCTCTATATATTAACAGTAATAAAGGAATTTTTCAAGCCTTTTCCTGCTAATTTATAATAATAAATTCAGACATTATTATGAACAAACTGTTAACCCGATTACCACTCGAAAATAAGCGCACCGCTCGTGAGACCGCCGCCGAAGGCTGTGAGAAGAATCTTGTCGCCGTCCTTGAGCATTCCCTTTCTGTTCATCTCGTCAAGTGCGATCGGAACGCTTGCGCCGGAAACGTTTCCGAAGCGCTCGATGTTAACGTACCACTTGTCGAGGTCGATGCCCGTTTTCGGGGAAGCAAAGTCAATGATTCTCTTGTTCGCCTGATGAGGAACAACGTATGCGATGTCGTCCTTTGTAAGCCCCGTCTTTTCGAAAAGCTCAGCCACGTCGTGAGTGATCGAGTTAACGGCAAACTTGAATGTAGCCTGACCGTTCATGAAGAGATAAGGCTTTTCCTCGCTCTGGGCCTTGTAGAAAGGAGAACAGCCGTCACTGAACGGAATGTTGATAACGTCGTTTCCGCCCTTTGCATGGATAACGGAATCGTAGAAGCCGTCCTCTCTCGCTTCAAGCACGCACGCAGCCGCACCGTCGCCGAAGATGACGCAGGTCGATCTGTCCGACCAGTCGAGGAGCTTGCTCATTCTCTCGGAACATACAACCAGAACCTTTTTCGCACGGCCTCTCTCGATGTAACCCATAGCCGTCTCAACGGCAAAGATGAAGCCCGAGCAAGCGGCGCTCACGTCAAAAGCCATACAGTCCGCACCGATTCTGTTTTCGATCATGCACGCAAGCGACGGACATGCGGCGTCTGCGGAAATCGTAGCGGCAACGATAAGGTCGATGTCCGAGCCTTCAATGCCGGCATTTTCGAGAGCCGCCTTCGCAGCCTTTTCGCCCATATCGAGAGTTGTGTCATTAACGCTGACTCTTCTCTCCCTGATTCCTACTCTTTTTGAGATCCACTCATCGGAGGTTTCGACAATTTTTGCCATATCGTCATTGGTAACTACATTATCGGGAACATAACTTCCTGTTCCTATGATTTTGAAATTCATAACTTTACTCCTCGTATAATATATTAAAAACCAAGCATAAAACACATTATGCTTTGGAAAACCTACCTTTTATTAGTACCTAAAAAAACCGAAAGGTTACATTTTTTCAAAATTTTTTTGAAAAAATAGTTCTAATAACAGTATAAACTATTATACCCTTTAAAGCAAGTAATAATATGTAGAAATTTACAATTTTTTTCTTTTTAACAACCCCTCCGTCAGCCTTCGGCTGCCACCTCCTTTTTTAACAACCCTTCCGTCAGCCTTCGGCTGCCACCTCCTTTTTTAACAACCCTTCCGTCAGCCTTCGGCTGCCACCTCCCCTTGAGGGGAGGATTTCTTTCCGGTTAGATACTTTTCTACGAAGGTGAATTCTTTCATCAAGACTTGCACCTATTGGGGCTATCGCCCCAAACCCTGATATCTTTCCCGAAAGCTTTTCGTAATCGCAAGCTTCGCCCACAACTATTGGGAGCTGCGCTCCTGAACACTTGCTTTCTTCTCCGAAAGCTTGACACTCAAACAGTAAAATATTATAATTGTAGAAAGTAAAGCTATATGGTGATATGTATGCGTGATATCTGCAAAATGTTCAATATACAGCAGCTTCAGACTGCGGCGGTCGCAGCTTCCAATAATATGTTTTCCCTCGAGACATGTCTTATTATTTCAAATGAATATGTTATGTATAACGATTGGAAAGATGCTTGCACCCCGGTATTCGACAGGGTGTTCAAGGTTGAAAGAGGCTGGGAAAATGAGGTTGATTTTGACAGGTATCTTTCAGACAAAAAGATTGCCGCTTATGTATCGGAGAGGCTTGGAACGGCGTTTGTTTTAGACGAGTTTACCGCACACTTTGAGGAAATCACAAAGGGCTACGGACTGACATATATTCCCGTTGAATCATTTGAGGATAAATTTTTCGTATCCGATATAAAAAATCTGCCAAAAGGATTTGAAATTATTGTCTGGCTTGACGATGAGTTTATGAATAATAACGATGTGCCGTTTAACTATGAAGCGTATGAAAATATAATAGAGCCGAAGCTTCCGTATCTTAATCCGAAAGGATTCACGGTAGTGGAGCTTGTGAAGTATTTGTCTGTTAAGGATTGATTTTTTACGGATTGCATGCTCATGTCAAGAACAACTTCGGATCGGGGTGAATAAAAAAATGAGAGAGGAATTTGAGGCGATTTATAGGAAATATTATAATCGGGTGTATGCGTTTATGCTTAAGATGTGCGGAAACAGGGAGCTTTCCGAGGATATCACTCAGGAGACGTTTTATCAGACATTCCGCTCTATCCACCGATTCAGGGGCGAAAGCGATATGTTCACGTTTATTGCCGCTATCGCAAAGAATACATATTATAAGTATTTAAGAAAAAACAAGCATTATTCCGGTGCTGTCAGTCTCTTCGACATCTCGGATTTTCTCAGCGACAACGGAAGCGGAAACCCCGAGTATTTATATGAGCAGAGCGCAGAACGGCTTAATGTCCGTGAGCTTATCGACGTACTGCCCGAAAAGTACAGGGACGTTATTCTGTACAGGGTCTACGCAGACATGACATTTGCCCAGACTGCCGCCGCAATGGGAATCACGGAGAATTCCGCAAAGGTCATTTTTTTCAGAGCAAAAAAGAAATTAACGGAGGAACTCAGAAATGGAGATTACTTGTAATATAGCAATGGATCTGGTGGACATCTACTCGAGCGGAGTCGCAAGCGAGGACACGGAATCCGCCGTCAGGGAGCACCTGAAAACGTGCAGGGACTGCCGGAAATTCTACGACGAGTACAAAAAAGCCTTTCTCGAAGAAAAGAAATCTCAGGATAGCAGCAAAATAAAAACCGAAACAACCCCCAACCTTTCCGAGGAAATTCTCAGCGAAAGCATGAAAAAGCTTTCGAAAAGGCTTCGGACGAGGAGAGTTGTTTCGAATGCAGTAAGTATTTTTTCGGTGATTGTGGGATTTGTTGTTCTTGCAAAAGAGGTTCTTGATTCGGTTGATGAAAAAGGAAAATAAGAAACAGCCTGCCGGGATTCGATAACCCGACAGGCTGTTTGTATATGTATGATATAATAATTCGTTATTCGGCCCGAACCTGCTCATCTCAAAAAACTTTTACCACAGAAACAGCACCAATCTGTATTTCACTTTCTTCTTATATTCACCATACCCGTCAAGCTCCTTCTCCAGAACCTCTTCCTCATTCTTTATCCTCCTCGCAATGAACACAGGATACAAAAGGAATATCAAAAACGAAAAAACCGACCCCAGCACAAGCGGCATTGACAGAAACAAACCAAGCGTCACCGCATACATCGGGTGACGTACAATTCCGTAAAGTCCGCTGTCAACAACCTTCTGCCCCTCCTGAACCTCAATGGTCCTCGAAAGGTATGTGTTTTCCCTTAGCACCTCGGCATACAATACATACGACACAAGAAAAACAACCGCCGCCGCAAACGTCACCCACTCCGGCAGAACGATCCACTTAAATCTGAAATCCAACCCCGCCAGAACAAACCCCACAACAAACATAATTCCGCTCAGCCCGATAACCTTTTTCTGTTCGGACTGAGTTTCCTTTGCGTTGAGTCTCTTTTTAAGCAGCCCGGGATTTTTTATCATCAGAACAATTCCTGCACAGAACATCGGCACAAACAGAATCCCCAGAAAAATCCACGCATTTCTCCAGTGAATCGTTCCTGCCGGCAGAAACAGCAGAAGCGCAACGACAACAACCCCCGACAGAAATTTTACCAACGCAGATAAAAACAACTTTCCATTCATTTTTTACACCTTCCAAAATTTTATCGGTCTCGCTTTCCGAAACCGGTTTAATTTTACTATACATTTTATAAATTGTCAAACCGAACCTCCGTAGGTTTTCAACATTGAAACGTATTTATGTGGAAAATCAAGGATTCGGGAGCGCAGCTCCCGATGAGTGGGGCGAAGCCCTTGACCCACGAAAAGCTTTCGGAGAGGAAAGCAA
>CAMHNT010000037.1 GCA_946186535.1 uncultured Clostridia bacterium | reverse complement strand
ACCGCACAAAGATTGTGCTGAAGATGCGTAGTCAGATTTTTCGGCAGAGTTAATAAGACGCCCGAAGAAAGTGCCCTTGGGGTACCGTCAGGCGGTCTTTGTGCGATGTTGCCTTAAAATGTACAGACAGGAATATCTTTAAACAAATCGAAAAAAATACATAAAGCCTTGCAGGAGCTATCGGATTATGATACAATTTATACAATATAATATGATAATTCAAAGGAGATCTGATATGCTTTTACTGTTGTATTTTTCTTTGCTTCTGCTGTTGATACTGATTACCCATAAGAAGCCTAAAAATGGGTATACGAATAGGATATAATTATATATTTGTGCTGGCTGCACAATGCTTTACAAGAGCTTTTCTTTCTGAGTCAAAAGGTCTTTCGGAGATAATGAATATTATCGGAAAGAGCTTGTTTATGTCTGTACAGTACATTACCTTTAACGGTGATATCGGTTGGGCGGATCAAATGTCGGAGAGCTTTCAGGCTCAGCTTTGGGCGATAATTTTTATAGCTTCATTGCTTACCGTTCAGTTTGTGGTGGTTGCATTTTTCGGAAGAGTTCTTTCTCAGCTTAAGCTGAAATTTAAAGGAAGCTTCAGTAAAAAGCAGTATATTATTGTAGGAAAGAGCAAAGCTGCCGAGCTGCTTATTTCGGACATAAGAACCAAAATCAAGAACCCTTATATTGTATACATACCTACAGAGCAGCTTGAAAATGATAACGACCTGTACAATATCTGTTCGATCGAAAAGGCGGACAAGCTGAGCAGATTGAAAAAGGATACGGAATATAATATTGTACTTCTGCCCGGAACAAAGTACGGCAATCTTGATACACTGTATAGAATCAGTGACAGAGCAGGGAATGACAGCAGTATTCATATAACGGCTTTCCTCGATAATGATATTATCCGTTTTCAGGATATTCATACGGATAACGTTGACGCTTATCTTGTGTCAAAGGAGCAGCTTCTTGTACGGAAATATTTTGACGAATGTTCTCCTGTTGATATTCTTAAAAGTACACACTCGTTTTCCGAAAGCGATAATTTTCCATACCTTGAGGATCCGTTTTCAGGGACGGAGAAGCCGACAGCGGCTGTATAGAAAAATTTGCGCTTATGCTTAAAGAGGATCTCGAAAAAGAACTTGAAAGTGACTTCCGCAAGTACGAAGGGCTTGATGATCGCCGTAAGGAGCTGATGATACACGAGGAGCATTTTGCTGCGAAGGAAATGAACTTCTGCGTGCGAAAGGAGCTTTGCGATAAGCTTCTGACTCATGCAGAAGAGCAAATGGTTACGATAATCAAGGGTGAACGAGGTTCGGGAAAAAGCACACTGATTGCCGCCGCAGCCAAGCGTTTGCGTGACGAAAAGGGCTGGAATGTGTTTATGCTTGAATCCGGTCTTACAAGAAAAACGGACACGGCTCTTGAAATTGTGAAACATATTAATTATCGTCTTGAAAGTGAGATGGGGTTTACTCACAGCGAGGACGGCGAAGAGCAGGAAGATATTTTACAGCTTTGTAAAAGGCTCGATATACTGTGCTTCTTCTACAGCCATATCGACAAAAAGCTTGCCGTTATGATAGACGCCATAGATCAGCTGACTGCCGACAGCGTCAGAGACAAACTGATGTTTATTCCTACCTATCTTGCGAAAAATATACATTTTGTCATTACCTGCACTTCGGAAATAAAAACATCGCTGTACAAGTCGTTCGTGCTACCGAATATCAGCGGCGGTGAAAAGGACGTTCTGATTGAAAGCGTTTTCCGTGAGATCAGCAAGGAGATTCCGAAGGAGCTTAAATCTAAGCTCAAGGAACGCAGCTCCTCCGGAAATCCGCTTTATCTTCGCCTTGCGGCACAGCGGCTTAATCTTATGAACAGGGAGGATTACCTCTTGTGCGAGGGAAGCGGCGACTATAAATCACGGCTTCTCGAAAGAATGTCTCAGATACTTGATAACTGCCCCGATGATCCCGACGAAATGGCGGTCGAATTGCTGACGAGTATAGGAAAGCTTATCGGAAACAACATCGTAATGCAGTTGGGAAAGTATATTGCGGTATCCCGCAGAGGTATGAGAAAAGACGAACTGGCTGATCTGATCGGAGAAGATTGGCAGGAGTTGGATTTTGTCAGGCTTATAAACTTCACAAATGGTTTATTTATGATACGCTCCGACGGCCGGTATGATTTTCACCACAGCAGCATAAGCTCCGGATTTATGAAGCTGTGCGGTGACCCGAGGGATATACACGGAGAGCTTTTTGAGTATTTGAAAGAAAGAGAGAGCAAAGGGCTTAACGACAGCGGAGATATAATATATCATGCGATCAACTCCGAAAATTATCTATTTGTCTCACAATATATTGCAGCAAATCACAGCGATAAAGGAAAGCTTAAAGCGGCGGCGCATATTTTTTTCGATAAGTGCACGATCGATGGATGCGATTGGCTTGGCGAGCTTTTTGAAGAGGCATATCGGTCGGACAGCGCCGAGAATTTATGCCTGCTTTTCGGCTTTGCAGACAATGAGCTGTTCCGAGAGCTTTCGTCAAACAACGTTGAATCCCCCGAGTTTCTGAGAACGCTTGCCTCAATACTGGAAATATCGGCGCATTATGCTGAGCGCCTTGAAAAAAGAAATCCTTTTGAGGTATGCGAAGCTGCGTTGGCGGAAAACTGTCTCAGGCTTGGCGAGGTATTGTTAAAGCTTGCAAAGCAAGACAAAAGCAATTTTGTTCGGGCAGCGGAATTGTTTGAAAAAAGCGAGCGTATCCTCACACGGCTTTACGAAAAGCAGCACAGTACGGAAGTGCAGAACAGGCTTATGATTGTGAA
Organism: uncultured Clostridia bacterium; assembly: GCA_946186535.1. Classification (GTDB taxonomy): domain Bacteria; phylum Bacillota; class Clostridia; order Oscillospirales; family Acutalibacteraceae; genus RUG592. The sequence goes on along the minus strand of CAMHNT010000037.1, from coordinate 10,302 downwards.
GAAAAAACGTATCGTCGTACAGCTTAATTCGACAGAGCTTTCGGCGGAGGAGCTTAAAAAATCTCTGAATGACGCTCTTCTGTGCATGAAATTTGAAAATTCGCTTGAAAAAGAATCGAACGATTCCCAAGATATTCAGAGACGTCTTGCCGATACCTGCGAATTGCTGGGCGACATCTATTTCGAAATATGGAAAAAATCCGACAGCCTGCGTGAGGAAAGCGTTTTTTCCGACTTGGAGGACGACTGCGAACTGGAAACCGAATTTCTTTATTATTACGGTAAAAGCATACATATTTGGGAGAAGCTCCAAAACAATTACGGAAATGTTCTTGACGGGATGGAGCTTATAAGAGTATATGAAAAGGAATCCAAACTTACTTCGGGAATGTATGGCAGCGGTTTTGCTAAGACGGAGAAAATCATTCCGGTATACAAAAGGCTGTTTCAAAATTTCGTTCGTACGCCCGAGCTTATGGACTCCCTTCTGAATGTCTACGAACAGATGATTGCTGCGTATTGGAATGAGTAGAGTTTATATCCTGATGATAGGCAGGATACTTTACGAAAGATATCTGACGCATACCGTGAGCGTATTTACTATATTAGAAACTACTTCGACCGAAGAGAAGGCTCTAAAGGGTACGACTCGGCTCTTGCCGAAGATATGGTTAAGCTGTGCAACTCGCTTCGTTTGCAGAAAAAGAAGAATCAGGCGGAATATACCGAGCTTCTTGAAGCAGCCTGCACTCAAGTGGAAAAAGCTCACCGTGAAGAGGATATGCCTTATCCCGAGGATTATTATAAGCTGTGCATATCCCTTGCCGAACAGTATATCTTTACGGATGAAAACAACAATGCGGACGCTGCCGTTGAGCTTATCAATAGCGCGTTGTACATATATAACGAACGGTACGCATTCAACATGACCGAGGAAAACGAAAATGTGCTTATTGACCTTCATCTCCGAATCGGTGATCTGTACTCATCATGCAGTGTGCATTTGCTCTCCGAAAGAGCGGGTCAGAATTATGAAGAGGCTCTTGCGCTTTGCATGAGAAGATATGCCCGTACCAATGACAGAGATAAAAGAACGGCGATACTGAAGCTTGCGGAAAAGGTTGTGTCAAAGTGGCATGAAGCAGGCGGCTCACGAGCGGAATTTTATTTGGAGAAAGTAAGGAAAGCCTCGCAGCTATTCGCCGAATGTTATTTGGATGAAAGCCCTGAGTCGGCGTTTGAGGGCATGCTGATACTGGTACGGCTTAACGGCAGTCTGAACAAGAGAATGGAACAGAAGGTATTCCTGAGTGCCGCCGCAAAGAAAGATTCGGAAGTTTACAGAAGGCTCGGCGAGTGTTACGCCGCTCACGGGGGAAAAAACAGCCTTCTCAAGACGCTTGACTGCTATGAAAGCGAGTATCAAATACTTTTCAGCGGCAAAACGGATATCTTAAGGATTCTTCTTAACAAGGCGGAAAAGTCGGATATATACAGAAGACTCGGTACTGATGAGAATACTGAGAGGGCAGCTTTTCTGTGCAGCGAAACAGCCGACGAATGGCTGAAAAACCGTCCGAAAGACTTTATAGATGATATTAATTATTGTGACAATAAGGAGAATCAAAGGCTTGTTGAAAGACTTGTCTATGTAACCTTAAGTGCATATTCTTCACCGGTAACGTATGAATACGCAATGCAGACTCTTCTTCTCGAAAGAGTGATGTATATTGCATACGTAGTGAGGGGCGGCGCATCCTTCAACCCAATAAGCTTTGAACTGAACCGAAGCATAGCGAATCTGGAGGAATTTGCGGAGAAGCTGTCGGCTGAGGGACGGTCGGTCGAACAGCGCAGCTGCAATTCTGAAAGTCCGGCTGAGCTTGCTGCGTTTGCGGAATATCTTTACAAAGCCGCCGTATATTATGAAAAAGTCGGAAAAAAAACAAAGTCCGTTCTGCTTTATGAGAAGAGCTTTCTGACGTATAAAGCGGCAAATGAATCGGGCTATGTACAGCTGCATGACGAGTTTGTAAGCTGCTGCCTGAAAACGGGCAAAGCCTGCGAAAGCAGCGGTGAATATGTCGGAGCGGATGAACGGTATCTGAGCGGTATGTTTTATGCCGAGCGTGGCATCGAAACGAGCAGAGGCGACCATGAAGCCACGGCAATTTGGGCGGCGCTTTACCTGAGGAGCTTACACGGATTTCTGTTTGTGCGCAGCGGCGGCGAGATAACCTCCGAAGAGTCAAAGAAATCAGACGGCTCATCTAAAGATATTGTGATAAACTTAATTGAAAATATTACGGCGTTTCTTGAAGAATCCGACATGACCTGCAGCGACTATGAACATATGTTGGACAGCTATAAAAGTGCGGCGGATATATGTCTGCTTTGTCACGGTAAGGAGGGCGTCGGAACCGCTGCGGAAATATGCCGAAAAGCTTTCAAGGTGTTCTTGGAGGACGCCGAATATGATTATGAGGAGAATCTGGAAAATCAGATGGAGCTTGCTGTCGATTTGACTTGCGACGTTATCTCATTTATAGTCGATAAAGCAGAAAGTTTGACTGACGATTATTCCGATATCCGCATGACCTTATATAATGAAGCGTTGGAAATGTACGAGCTTTTCAAGAAAAAAGAGAGCAAGTGGGAATACTACTGCTTCGACCAGAAAAGCAAGCCGATATACCGTCATCTGCTGCTTAGTGCGGCATACGCCTATGCTGTTCGGGAAGGGAACGGATCATCGGCTGACAACGAATATCTGCAAAAATACCTTGATGAAATCACGGCAAAAGATTGCAACGCAAAACCGGAAGAACTCATCGGTGCGGCTGATACCGTAAGCTTGGGAATATTCGGAGATATGTGGGAAACGGCATGCTCTTTGTGCGAAAAAGCTTGCAATAAGATAGGCTCCGCTGCGCTTGATGTATCCGCCGAGGACGAGATGCATTACCGCAGCATGATGTCAAAGCTCTGTTTTGACTCTCCGTTCAAGGAGAATCGATGCGAACGCAGTCTGGTTCATTGTCTGACTTATATCGATGACGCAAAAAGCGAAGCCTTTAAGAGTATGGAGAAATCATCGCTGCCAGGGTTTGAGCGTCTGACGGGTACGCTCAAAAGAATTATTTTCACGGCGGAGTATAGGAACGTGCTTGTAAACAGGGCAGTGTCCTCGCTTTGCGAGCTTGCAGATATGTATCCGGGTGCGGTTGACGAGCGTACAAAATCAGATTTGAATGAAATGAGGAGTGTATTTTTATGAGCAGCGAAATGATAATATACGGCTGGTCTATGACATGCCTTAGAGGTTTGGTGTACAGCATTTTTAACACGGACAACAAACATATGACCTGCGAAAAGCTTGTCGCCGCAGCGATAAAGGAATGTATCGACCGTGAAATCGAATCGGATATCTCCGAAGATGAGTTCGGACAGATATTCACGTTGTTCGGAGAAAGCAAAGCTCGTCTGAAAGAGATATACAAAAATTTCACTTTGAATATCGATAGCTATGACGACTGTGAAACGTATTATAGGCTGGAAAAGCAGGCATACGAACAGGAGCTGTACGGAGGCGGCTCTATGCTCCACGCAAGCTATATGTTAAGGCAGATATTTAGTAACCCTACTCCTGCGATAAAAGCTCTTACGGAAAAGTATGCCGTGGATAAGGAATCAAACGGCGAACTATCCGACGATGACGACGTCACATTTGATATTTCCGATTTTATAGATTCTGCGGACAGCTCAAAGGACGGAATACATTTGCTCACCTTGGCGGCAAAAATGCTGCAAGCGGAGCTTAAGAAGAAAATAGTAGGGCAGGATCATGCTGTCAACACATTTTCGCAGGATTTTTCCACACATGCTTTTTGGAGCTGTCGGGCATAAGGTCTCGCCGTCCTGCCGCAGTTTACCTTTTTGCAGGCTCGCCCGGAGTTGGAAAAACATTCTTTGCCGAAACGGCTGCCGAGCTGTTGAAGCTTCCGTTTTTGCGGTGCGATATGAGCGAATACGCAGACAAGGAAGCACATATGTCTTTTATAGGCACGAACAAGGTTTATAAAAACTGTGCCCCGGGTGTAATTACGAGCTTTGTGAAGCAAAATCCTCATTCCATGATTCTGCTCGACGAGATAGAAAAGGCTCATCCTGTCATTATACGTTTGCTTTTGCAGCTTCTTGACGCAGGACGGCTGAGAGACGTTTACTATGATGAGGAAATAGACTTTTCCGACGTCATTATTGTTATGACAACCAATGCCGGACGTATGCTCTACGAAAGCTCAGGGTACGGCGAATTTTCCGCTGCTCCAACGAAGGTCGTTATCAACGCAATCATGAAGGATAGAGACCCGGTAACGGGTCAGCCGTTTTTTCCTCCTGCCGTTTGCTCACGCTTAGGAGCCGGCAATGTCGTTATGTTCAACAGCCTTCCCTCATCGGCCTTGAGAGATATCTCCCAAAGAGAGCTGCTTCGTCATATCGCAGGCTACCGTGAGCTGGGACTTGAAATACAGTTTGACAGAAAGCTCTGTTCGGCGCTGCTTTTCTCGAGGGGTGCGGACGCAGACGCAAGAACCGCAAAAGCTGCTGCGGCTTCCTTTGTCGAAGAGGAGATATACGAACTGGCAAGGTTGCTTTCCGCTGACAAAAGCGGCAGTTCAATAAATAAATTAAACAATGTATCTATCGAGATAGACACCTCAGACAGCAGTGAAAGTGTAAAGGAGCTGTTCTGCCGTTCGGAAGAATGCGGACTGCTTGTGTTTTCAGACAGTGCTGTCGCAGAGCGTTTTGAGGAGGCAGGAAAAAACTGCGCCGTGTATTCCGCAAAAACTTTGGACGAGGCAAAAAATATACTGAAAACAAAGTGTGTTTCGTTTATCGTGGTTGACCCTATGTTCGGGGCGGAAGCGGCGATTATGGGAGACGGCAGACCGCTTGACATAGAGGACGCAAAAACGCCTGCGAGAGAATTCCTCAGCTGCGCTGTGTCACAGTACCGTAATATACCCGTGTTTGCGGTTCAACACATCAGCATGCGCTACAGCGAGGAGGAAAGGTATTCTTTTTTAAAAGCAGGCGTAAGAGATTTTATAGATCTCGTCAGGGAAACAGGTAAGCTTTCCGACAGACTTACTGAGATATGCGGAGACATTCACGAGGAAAACGGTCTTGCAAGGCTTGAAAGCTCCTGCAAGGTGCTAACCTATAAAACGTCTCAGTATATGAAAAGCGACTCCGCTGCGGTTATAAAGCTGTTTGATTTGGAGCTTGTAACGGCGCTCGACGCCGAGGATATGGAAAGCATAATGTCGGAAACGTCAAGACCCACGGCACGTTTCGACGATGTTATAGGCGCAGAAGACGCAAAAAAGGAGCTGGCTTTCTTTGTGGACTATCTGAAAGACCCGAGGAAGTATATTGGCTCGGGTCTGAGCTCGCCCAAGGGAGTATTGCTGTACGGTCCTCCGGGAACAGGCAAAACCTTACTTGCAAAGGCTATGGCAGGCGAGGCCGATGTAACTATACTTTCGACCGAGGGCAACCGATTTTTGAAAAAATATGTGGGCGAAGGTTCGGCTGCAATACACCGTCTGTTTGCCGCAGCACGCAAGTATGCGCCGTCCATTGTGTTTATTGACGAGATAGACAGCATAGGCAGGGATAGAAGCACTTCCGACGGCTCCTCAGGAAACGAAGGTCTTTTGACAGCCCTGCTTACGGAAATGGACGGCTTTAATAAGGATATCACGAAGCCTGTGTTCGTTCTGGCAGCCACTAATTTTTCTGTAAGCGGCGGCGAAAACAGGCTGGATCCGGCGCTTTGCAGAAGATTTGACAGAAGAATATACGTTGATATCCCGACAAAGGACGACAGGAAGAAATACCTCGAGCGCAGGCTTTCGGAAAATCCTGCGTTTAAAGTCAGCGAAGAGTTTACGGATAATATCGTTCAGCGGTCTGTAGGCATGAGTATTGCACAGCTGGAGTCGATTATCGAGCTATCGCTCAGAATGACGGTTCGTGAAGGGAAGCTGAATGTAACCAACGATATCTTTAACGAATCGTTTGAGCTTTTCTGCAGCGGCGAAGAAAAGAAATGGGACGAAGCCACAATGCGCCGTGTCGCAATACACGAGTCCGGTCATACGCTTATAACTCTCCTTAACGGCGGACATGCCGCCTACGTTACTATAAGCTCAAGAGCGGATTTCGGAGGATATATGCAGCAGGATTCCTCCGAAAACAAGCCTATTAGAACGAAAAGCGAAATTATCTCAAAAATACGAACGCTGCTTGGCGGACGTGCAGCAGAGATCGTTTATTACGGAGAGACCGAGGGCTTGTCTACGGGCGCATATTCCGATCTGCAAAAGGCTTGCTCGCTTTGCCGAAGCATGATATACGATTTTTCAATGTCAAGCTCTATCGGTTTTGTGTCCGATGAAAGAGATCTGCCCGAGCGACTAAGGGAGGACGTGTGCAAAAAGATAGACCTGATACTTAAACGGGAGCTTGAATATGACATCGTGCAGATAAGGAATAACAAACACATTATGGATCGGTTTGTGGAGAAGCTGATAAATTGCAACCACATGACGCAGAAAGAGATAGAGGACGCTTTCGAATTTGAAAAGCCGCAAGCAAAAAACTGCACATGATAGTATGAACCGCTCAAAGGGATAATTTTAATATGACAGACAGAACTAGAGAAATCAACATGCTCCATGATACCTTACGGATTTTGAAGAAGGGATATTATGAGAAAAACGGCAAAAGGATAAAGCTGAAGCTTTCTCATAAGGAAATGGAAGATATTCGGGTATATCTTCCCGAGAGCGAGAAGAGGAACAGCAGCAGACAGGATTTTTATCCGCCTGTTGTTATTGGAAGACGATGCAGTCATGGATGCGAGAATATAGATGCTTTTTCGCTTGCAAGAAAAATAATTGGTCCGCAGTATCTCTTCCAAAAAGACGGTTTTCCTGTTCTTGTCCTTAACCTTGCCAATCCGTTTAATCCCGGAGGCGGAGTACGTAACGGTGCCAGAGCGCAGGAAGAGGATTTGTGCAGAAAGAGTTCGCTTCTTTTTTCTTTGAAGAACAAAGAAGCCCAAAAATATTATAAATTCAATAATACTAAATTTCAATAAAACACTTTAAATCTTTTCGGTCTAATTTCTGCAATACTGCGTCATCGCTGCAAGACAAACGACAGCCTGCCTGCGAGCTCTTCCTTGTCTTGCAAAAATTATCCTCGAAAATCTTTTAAAGGTTTTAATTGAAAATTAGTATAAGAGCCTTCATACCTATATGGGTTCCGATTCTCTGATGATAACGCCGCAGGTAGAGATTATCAGAGATGAAAACGGAGAACTGCTGGACGAAACTGTTATTGTATCAGTTCTGACATGTGCTGCGCCGATGATTTCTTACGGCAAGGAAGGTATGAGCGAATCCGAATATGAGAATATGGTTTACAACCGAATTATGGGTATGCTTAAGTGCGCAGCATATCTGGGGTACAAAAAACTTGTGCTGGGTGCATGGGGCTGTGGTGCTTTTGGCAATGATGCCCGTGTAATGTCGGATCTGTTTTATAGGGCGCTTAAGGAAATCCGTTACAACGACCATGGCGAGGCGGATTTGTTCCGAAGAATTGATTTTGCCGTACTTGACAGAACGGAAGCTCAGTATAATTTCAAAGAATTTTACACAAACTTCTCCTATAATAACTTCTTCCGTGATGAAACTCAGAAGGAGATTGATAAAGTTATGGAGAAGATAAAGGCGAAAGAGGTTCACTTGGATCAGATCAGGGGGTGTCTGGTCGGCGGTGCTGTTGGAGATGCTCTGGGCTATCCGGTGGAATTCCTTGGCGAGGAACAAATCTTTTCTGTTTTTGGCAATGCAGGAATTACGGATTATCAGCTTGACAGTAAAACAGGTAAGGCTCTTATCTCCGATGATACACAAATGACGCTGTTCACCGGAAACGGTCTGCTTGTCGGGGATACAAGAGGTGCGCTGAGAGGTATTCAGGGGTGGCCGAGAGCCTATGGAGGCAGGATAATATGACTGATTACATATCTAATTTGATAATGACATTCTCACCCTATCCAAACATAAAGGGTGAAGCCGAACTTGTTATTTCATTTTATAATTGAAGAGCAATCGTGTTCACAAAGAGCATTTTTAATTCTCCATGCCAAGTATTTCTGTTAATTGAAAACATTTCCGACAGAGGGTATGAGTGGTGTAATTATGAAGTCAGAGAATGTGAAGGAGAAATGGGATTTTATTTTTGTGTGTCGTGCGGTTTGCTTACTATCTTCATTTGGTGTATAATATAGTTACAGTCAAAGGATATAGGATATCCGAGACGAGTACGGTGGCAAGTACCAGAAAGGAGATACTTATGAACGAAGAAATGAATTTGAGTGAGATGTTCAAAGAGGTCACAGAAGAAAATCAGACAAGAAAAATTCTTGCTATCATTGAAAACTGCAAAGACCTCAATGAAGCGATAGAAAAAGTAAAAGCCCTTCTCACAAAGTAAGAAAGGCTACGAAAACAAGAAGTGTGGGCGGTACTTGCCGCCGCTCACATTCTTAATTATATCATATTGATACTGTGATGGCAAGATTTTTTGGGGGAGAGGTATTGATACCTCTCCCCCATTTTGCGGTAAAGGAGCACGCAGTAAAAGAAAGAGTTATTGTTTCAACTCCGTTTTTTGTGCCGTGTGGTTTGCTTTGCTTTGTCGCTTAGTGTATAATATACTTGTAAGGTTAAGACAGACCTACAGAGTATAACAGCCAATAACGGCAAGGAGTTTTTATTATGATTATCACAAAGGCTTTTATTGCGAACGCATAGAGGTTAGAAAATGTCTATGCGATCAGAACATGATTTTCGTTGATATTTGTAAGCTATTCAGACGTGAGACAAGATAAAGCCGCCGCAAGATATAACGCTTGCGGCGGCTTTTGTCGTTATTCAAGAATTGCACGTACTCTTTTTTGCACTTGCTTTTCTATTAATTGTAGTCTGTTGCTGTCCCAATTATACCGTGAATGTCTTTTGAAACGCAAATTGAGAAGCTTCCTAAGCTTTTCTTTATGCTCTTTTGTAAGAACAGCTCTTGCCGTTCCTATAAAATCGTCATATACGCATGGCACAAGAGTCTTAGCATATTGATCTAATTTGATTTCCGATTCAAGATCATCTCGCCCTGCATAGTTGAAAAGTGAATTACCATGGTCAAAAAGGGGAGCGGGAGCGCATATTGTATTGGTTTGATTATCTATCAGAAAACCGAAGTTTCCGAAGTGGCGGTCGGTATTACAAATAACTGCATCAAAAATCAGCATTTCATTTAATGCTTGTACATAGTTATTCCCTAAAGATTGATAGTAGTCTCTTACGGCTTTCATACCGCCTTTGTAAACTATTCTTCCCACAGGTATAAAAGAATACTGCTTGCTTGTAAACAATTCGCAAGTGGAGCATAATTCTCCTTTCCATTTTGACAGTCCGTAATTAATGGCATTAATACCAAGAATTCCGGCAATCTGAGCAGCATAAAACTCCGAATATGGTTCATTCCCGGTATTTGACGCACCCTTTGTTCCGCCTTTATAAAGCTTGATTTTACCGTCCGTTCTTCTCCAACATTTAGGGAGCATGCCGTTTGTCGTGAATTCAGGGCTGGACATTAATGATGATCTGACAGAACTTCCATAGCCCGTAAAGGCGATCAGTCCCAAAATACGATTGAAACTGTTATCATAAAGATTGTATTTGGAAAACGACCCTTCAAAGCCTTCATTGACTACCCAATAACAATCGTTAAGAGAAAGTCCTTTTGACACGCTTATGATGTTCATAGGTCTGTTCAGGCTCATTCCGCATTTGCTGAGAAAGCTTGTAACATAGGCACGATTTTTGGGAATCGTTCTGTGTCTGAGCCATTTTGAGAGACTTTCTCCGTCTAAGACAAGATCTAAAGGAAGCAAATTCTTTTTATCTTCATTTATCCACAAAATCTCAATTTCGGGGATACTGGTATCTTCTGTAGCAGAGAATTTTATTAGCGGTATATCGAAATAACGTAATTCGCAAATCATGTCGATGCCCCCTTTTATTTTCTGACATTAGTATACCATATCAATCTGAGTTTATCAAGATTTAAGAAATCGGAGATGTGCTTGGAAGCGAAGCCTTTTAAGGCAACACCGCACAAAGACCGCCTGACGGTACCCCAATGGCATTTGCAGCA
>CAMHNT010000036.1 GCA_946186535.1 uncultured Clostridia bacterium | reverse complement strand
ACTTCCATAACTACGTCGGAATACATCTGAATGAATCTTCTGTAGCAGTCCCAAGCCCAACGAGGGTTGTTTGACTGTTCTGCGATTGTATTAACAACAACCTCGTTAAGACCGAGGTTAAGAATTGTATCCATCATACCCGGCATTGATGCTCTTGCACCTGAACGAACGGAAACGAGAAGAGGGTTCTCTTTGTCACCGAACTTCTTGCCTGTGATCTCTTCCATCTTTACGATGTACTCGTTGATCTGAGACTGGATCTCGTCGTTGATCTCTCTGCCGTCCTCATAATACTGAGTACAAGCCTCCGTTGTGATTGTGAAGCCCTGTGGTACCGGAAGACCGATCTTTGTCATTTCTGCCAAGTTTGCACCCTTACCACCGAGGAGCTCACGCATGTTAGCATTACCCTCGCTGAAAAGGTACACCCATTTGTTTGCCATTGCAATTACCTCCTAAGTAAAATTAATGTTATTACGCAAGGCATACAGCTGATTATCATTGTATTTCAGGCACTTCATAGAAAAGTGAGCCTTATAAAAATGCACGAAAATACAGACTATACACCAGCCTATATGACATTATAACAGAATATGGAGAAAAAATCCAGTGTTTTATGAAAAAACAACGGAAAATATTTGATATTTTTTATCCTATATAATTATTATGATGTATTTTTTTGGAAATATACTTAACATATGAGAGTTGAAAAATATTTTTTTATAAATTTCATGGGAGTTTATTTATCTAATGTGAATTGTTTTTTTGAGACAACATATAGAAAATAGGAAAATTATGGTTTTAATCTATAGAAAAATTGTGACAAAATTTGATAAAAAACGAAGCTGTTGTTGTAGAAATAGTGAAAATTGCATATAATGATATGATTTATAAAAAAATTGCTTGCAAAAAAATAAATTTATGAGATAATAGTAATAGTGTAGTTTTATGGAAAGAGGTGTGTTATGGGTAGATCAGCCGTTATTCTTGCCGGCGGTGAAGGCAAGAGAATGAAATCGGACAAGCCTAAAGCACTTTCACAGGTTCTTTCCAAGCCTATGCTGAGATGGGTCATTGATGCCGTAACAGGTTCGGGTATCGATGATATATGTATTCTCACGGGCTTCGGCAAGGAATTCATTGAAGAGTATATCGAAGGATATACAAAAGAAACAGATATCAAAATCGAGACTGCATATCAGGCGGAAAGACGCGGCACAGGCCACGCTGTTATGATATGCAGGGATTTTCTGCGCCAAAATCCGGGTGACGTCGTTATTTTGAATGGTGACGCACCGTTTATGGACAGCAAAACGATCAAAGGTGCGTATGATCTGCACAAGGAGAAATCTTCGGGTGCAACGGTGATTTCCGCAAAGGTTGAAAATCCTTTCGGTTACGGACGGATCATCAGAGACGAAAACGGAAACGTTTCCGCAATCGTTGAGCAGAAGGATACGAACGACGAACAGAAAGCCGTCAACGAGGTTAATTCGGGCTGCTACTGGTTTGACACGGAAGCACTTCTCGGAGTTCTCGACGAGCTTACCGACAACAACGCAAGCGGCGAGTATTACCTGACGGATACGCTCGGAATACTGCTTGACAAGGGCAAGACGGTTTGCGCATATACTGCGGAAAGCTCATACACTGTTCTCGGCGCTAACGACCCGAAACAGCTCGAGGAGCTTAACGAAATTGCAAAGAAAATTGTCGGTTAACAGCCGGACGATTTAACTAACTTACAGATAGATATCAAACATTTAAAGTAAAGGGGCTTTTAGTATGAATTTTCACGGTAAGGACATTAAGATTTTCGCCGGTAATGCCAGCAAGGACGTTGCTCAGGCAATCGCAGGCTGTCTTAATATTCCGCTCGGCAAGTCTGAAACAACAACATTCAGTGACGGTGAGATTTCCGTATCTCTCCATGAATCTGTAAGAGGTTCGGACTGCTTTATTGTTCAGTCGACATGTGCGCCTGTTAACGACAACCTCATGGAGATCCTCATCATGATCGATGCCATGAAGCGTGCGTCGGCAGCAAGCATTACGGTTGTTATGCCTTACTTCGGCTATGCAAGACAGGACAGAAAAGCAAAGGCAAGAGATCCGATTTCGGCGAAGCTTTGCGCAGATCTTCTCACATGCGCAGGCGCAGACAGAGTTCTCACAATGGATCTTCATGCTAATCAGATCCAGGGCTTCTTCAATATTCCGGTAGATCATCTCTACGGCGCAGGTCTGCTCGCCGACTATATGAAGGCTAAAATCGGCGGCAACTCCGAAGACTTCATCGTTGTTTCTCCTGACCTCGGTTCGGTTACACGTTCAAGAAACTTTGCTTCGAAGATCGGTACGGGTCTTGCTATCATCGACAAGAGAAGACCTAAGGCTAACGTTTGTGAGGTTATGAACATCATCGGCGACGCAAGAGGCAAGAAGGTCGTTCTCGTTGACGACATGATCGATACGGCAGGCACACTCTGCAACGCTGCAAACGCTATCGTTGAAAAGGGCGGTGCTACCGAGGTTTACGCTTGTGCAACTCACGCTGTTCTTTCCGGTCCTGCAATCGAGAGAATCCAGAAGAGTGTAATCAAAGAGGTTGTACTTCTTGACACAATCCCTGTTCCTGAGGACAAGATGATAGACAAGTTCACAATTCTTCCTGTTGCTCCGCTTTTCGCAGACGCTATCGAGAGAATCTATGCGGACAAGCCTGTTTCTCCGCTTTACAACAAGTAATCTGAAAGTTACATAATAAATACTATTTTACCGTAATCTATAGGGTGGGCTGTATGTCCACCCTTAGTTGTGTTTGGTCAGCAATGTGTTTTGTTGATTATTATTTTATATATCATAAAAGTTTTCAAAAATGCCGCACTGCTGCATTTTTGAAGAGTAATATTTTGTTAAGGGCGTTGTATCCCAAGGGCCAATGTCGTCAACTTAAGAAATTTCCGACGGAGCGAAGCCAGAAAAAGTTTTGATCCAACTTTTTCAAAAGTTGGCAGTTTCCAAAGGCAGAGCCTTTGGTCGCCGTCCGCAGACGGCGAAACTCCTTTAGCGTTCAGCCCTCTGCAAGGGGTGAATCAGAAAACAGTCCGGGGGACTGTTTTCTGAGAGGGGACGCTCTGGCAGAGAGCGTCCCCTAACCAGTAGAGTAAATCACACTAAGTTGACGACATTGCCCCAAGGGCGGTTCCTTCTTAAAAAAACAGATAAATTTGTCGGAAGAGTCCAAGAAGCAGGATAGAGAGAAACCCTGACGCCTTAAGTCCCTATCCTCGGGCGGTGGCTCATGTCGGAAAAGTCCAAAGAGCAGGATAGAGAGAAACCCTGACACCCTAAGTCCCTATCCTCGGGCGGTGGCTTATGTAAGGAATGTGTACGGAATCGGGGTAAAATAAACCCTGACACCCTAAGTCCCTATCCTCGGGCGGTGGCTCACGTAAAGAATGTGTACGGAATCGTATTAAAAAAATAAAAAAGGTGGTTAGATTATGTTTGGGAAGAAAAAATCTGTGCCGTTAGCAGGCGGAATCACTCATATAGTTGTCGGGCTCGGAAATCCCGATAGGAAATATGAAAATACAAGACATAATGCAGGTTTTATAGGTGTTGACACGCTAGCTGAAAAGTACGGTGTTACTATCGACAGATTAAAATATAAATCCTACTGCGCCACGGTTGAAATCGGCAGCAGTAAGGTTCTTTTAATGAAGCCTCAGACATATATGAATAATAGCGGTGAAGCTGTGGTTGAGGCGATGAATTTCTACAAAGTTCCCCCTGAGAATGTTATTATAATATTTGATGATATATCGCTTGACGTCGGTCTTATGCGAGTGAAAAGAAAGGGCAGCGACGGCGGTCAGAAGGGCATGAGAAGTATTATTTATCTCAGCGGAAAGGATACTTTTCCGAGGGTTAAAATCGGTATAGGTCATAAACCCGAAAAGTGGGATCTGGCTGATTGGGTGCTTTCTCAGTTTTCGAATGATGAGAGGAAAAAAATTGATGAAATTTCAGAAAAGGCTGTGAATGCGGTTGAGTTGATATTGGACGGCAATATTGATAAGGCTATGAATCTTTATAATTAAAAGAGGCAATTATGAATTTTTTAACTGATGTTATATCAAATCTGAAAGAATACAAAACTCTGTACAGTTCCGTTTCAAGCGGCAGAATATCTGCGGCTACAGGGCTTACCGGGGTTCATAAGGCGAACGTTATCTCTGCTCTCTGCGAACAGCTTTCAAAAAAAGCACTTGTGCTTGTCGGTGAAGAGCAGGAGGGGCAGCAGCTTGCAAACGATATCATGTCAATGGGCGGCAGGGCTATGACTTATCCGCTTCGTGACCTCAATTTCCGTGAGATGAGCGGTCAGTCGAGGGAATACGAGCATCAGAGACTTATGGTGCTTTTGAGCATTCTCAAGGGTGATTTTGACGTTGTTATCGCCTGCATAGACGCAGCGTCTCAGTTTACGATTCCGCCCGAAACACTGAAAAAAGCTTCATTTCTTCTGAAGGTAGGCGCACAGGTAGATATCACCGAGCTTACTGCAATACTCGAGGCTTCGGGCTATGAACGATATGAGCAGGTCGAGGGCGAGGGTCAGTATGCCGTGCGCGGCGGAATACTTGATTTGTTTATGCCCGATGAAAAGGCGCCGATCCGTGTTGAGTTCTGGGACGACGAGGTCGATACGATAAACTACTTTGACGTTCTGACTCAGAGACGCACGGACTATGTTGAGGAGATTTATATATCACCGTCCACTGAAATACTTGTTACCGACAAAAACGCTTTGATAGAAAAAATACAGAAAAAAGCAAAATCTCTCCGAAGTAAAAACTCGGCGAAGGCAAAGGAAATACTTGCCGCAGAATGCGAGCAGCTTGAACAGGGGATAGTTCCCGGAAGTGGGGATAAATTCATTTCGCTGATATATGACAGACAGACGTCGCTCTTTGATTATTTTAACAGTGACGACCTGATTTTCGTTTCCGAGCATACAAGAGTAAAGGAACGTATGCACGGTTATTCATGGCAATTCAGCGAGGATCTTAAAGACTATATTGAAGAGGGTACTTTGTGCAAAGGTCTTGATACATTTTTTGCAGGCTACCCCGATACTTGCCAGAGGCTTCTTGAAAGCAGGACTGTCTATCTCGACAACTTCGCAAGCGGTTCTTATGATACGAAAATATCCGAGCTTGTCAATTTTTCCGTGAAGCATCTTTCGCTCTGGGGAGGAAGCGTGAAGCTCCTGACGGAGGATCTCGATCCGTTTGCGATGAACAAATATACCTGCGTTGTGCTTGCGGGTACTGAGAAGGCGGCGGATTCTCTCCGGAAGGATCTGAAGGAGAAAGGGTATAATGTGTCGGACGACACAATAGTAAGCTTTCCGAACCCGAACGTAGTTTATGTTCTTCCGGGTGCGTTGTCGGCAGGTATCGAATATCCTCAGGCGAAATTTGCGCTTATTTCACAGGGACACGTCAGAACAACGAGCAAGCGAGTGCAGAGCAGAAAAAACAAAAATGCAAAGCAGATTTCCAATCTTTCGGAGCTTTCAAACGGGGATTATGTAGTTCATGCAACTCACGGCATAGGACAGTTTACGGGTATTCACAAGCTTGAAATTCAGGGAATCATCAAAGACTATATAAAAATCATATATGCAAAGGGTGACGTTCTTTATGTTCCGGTTACTCAGCTTGATTTGGTTTCGAAGTATATAGGCCCTAAAGAAGAAAGCACGGTAAAGCTCAACAAGCTCGGTTCGGGCGACTGGCAGAAAACAACATCAAAGGTCCGTAAGGCTGTGCGTGATATGGCTGACGAGCTTATCAAGCTTTATTCGGAGCGTATGCAGGTCAAGGGCTTTGCGTTTTCCGAGGATAACGAGTGGCAGCGTGATTTCGAAGCTAAGTTTGAATATGATGAAACCGCTGATCAGCTGAGGTGTATTGAGGAAATCAAGGGGGATATGGAACGGCTTGTTCCTATGGACAGACTTCTCTGCGGCGATGTAGGTTTCGGAAAAACCGAGGTCGCTCTTCGTGCGGCGTTCAAATGCGTTACGGATTCAAAGCAGTGCGTTCTTCTTGCACCGACAACCATTCTTGCCTGGCAGCACTACCAGACAGCTCTCAGAAGATTTGAGGGATTTCCTGTAAATATTGAGCTTCTTTCACGTTTCAGAACGCCGAAACAGCAGGACGAAATTCTGAAAAAGCTGAAAACCGGCGAGATAGATTTTATTATCGGAACTCACCGTCTTGTTCAGAAGGACGTTGAATTCAGAGATCTGGGACTTGCGATAATAGACGAGGAGCAGCGTTTCGGTGTTGCACAGAAGGAACGTTTCAAAGAGATGTTCAGCAACGTCGATATTCTCACTCTTTCCGCTACCCCGATTCCGAGAACTCTCAATATGGCTATGAGCGGCATTCGTGATATGTCCGTTCTTGAGGAGGCTCCGCTTGACAGAAAGCCCGTTCAGACATATGTTCTGGAGCATGACAATGCAGTTATTGCCGAAGCGATAAGACGAGAGCTTCGCCGAGGAGGTCAGGTTTTCTATCTTCACAACAAGGTCGATTCCATAACCGCCAAGGCGGCACAGATCAAGGCGAGAATTCCCGAGGCGAATGTTGCGATCGGTCACGGAAAAATGACGGAGCAGGAGCTTTCCGAGGTCTGGAGAAAAATGCTGGAGCAGGAAATAAACGTTCTTGTATGTACGACTATTATAGAAACAGGCGTCGACCTGCCGAATGCAAATACGCTTATCATTGAAAATGCCGACTGCATGGGACTTTCTCAGCTTCATCAGCTCAGAGGACGTGTCGGACGTTCAACAAGAAGAGCGTACGCATATTTCACGTTCACACCGAACAAGGTCTTAAGCGATATTTCTTCCAAAAGACTTACTGCGATCCGTGAGTTCACTGAGTTCGGTTCCGGCTTTAAAATAGCAATGAGAGATCTGGAGCTGCGCGGAGCAGGAAATATTCTCGGAGGTCAGCAGCACGGTCACATGGAGGACGTAGGATACGATATGTACATAAAGCTTCTCAATGAGGCGATAAGCGAAGCGAAGGGAGAAGAACCGGAGAATCCTCAGATCGACTGTCTTGTTGACCTTCAGGTTCAGGCTCATATTCCTGAGAAGTATATTCAGAGCCTCAATCAGAGACTGGAAATATACAGACGTATTTCCGACATTCGTTCCAAGGCGGATGCGGAAGACGTTATTGATGAGCTTATCGACCGTTTCGGAGATGTTCCGAAATCGGTTATGGGACTTGTTGATGTTGCGCTGATCAGAAATATGGCGTCACAATACGGGATCTATGAAATAAAGCAGCAGAATGATGACATACTATTATTTGTGAACAATATCAAATCTCAGAAGGTCGGAAAATTCCTGGACGACAACAGACTGAGAACTATGCTAAAGGCGTCGAAAAAGCCTCATATCGTTTTCAGAATGAAGGACAATGAGACAGCGCTTGTGGCGCTTAAAGGAGCTTTTAAGTAAGAAATTGATGTTGATCAGTTTTTTTTTAACGGTACATCAAAAAGCACTTTTAATATACAATTTCATAAAAATATTACAAAATTAAGTCAAAATAGTTATAGACAAATTTATTGATAATGTGTATAATATAATGTGGATTTCTAAGGAGATGCCGATTAGATCATGTATTGCAGCGTCGATCGGTGACTCTCTAAATTACTCGATTGTTTTTCGAGAAAGGATGCAGGAAAATTATGAAAAAAATGAAAAAGTTTACCGCAGCAGTTCTTGCAGCGGCAATGCTCGCAGTCTTTGCCGGCTGCGGTGACCAGAGCTGGTCATATAGGACGGACAGCGTTTCGCTTTCCGCCGGTACTTATATCTATAATCTTCTGAATGCTTATTATGAGGCTTATGATCTTGTTGAAAGTCCGGATGAGGCTAAGGATATCCTTAAGGAAGAGGTCACAGACAGCGACGAGAATACGAAAACCGTCGAACAGTACTCATATGATGCAGCAGATGAAACCACTATCAAGATGATTGCGGTCGAGGATCTTTTTAAGACTTACGGACTTGAGCTTGACCAGACGGAATATGATACTGCTATTTCATATACGGATCAGTTCTGGAACAACATCAAGCTTCAGTTTGAGGATTACGGTATTTCCCAGGAGAGCTTCAACTACTGCTATGCAGAGTACAACGTAAAATACGGTCAGGTCTTTGAATATCTTTACGGTAAAGACGGCGGCGAGTACATTACAGACGAGGAGCTTACCGAGTACTACAAGAACAAGTATGAGGGATATGCATATTTCACTCTCAGCATGGCGGACGTTGATGAAGAAGGAAACTCCATCGCCAAGAGTGACGAAGAGTTTGAAAAGGCTCAGAAGGATTTCGACGGTTATGTCAAGATGATCAACAAAGACAAGAAGTCATACGAAGACGTAGTTCTTCAGTACACATCCGACTACGAGCTTACTACGGATCCTACTTACTCCGGTTCCGTTGAAAAAGAGGACAGAACAAAGCTTCCGGCTGACATCATAGACGCATATGATTCTCTTAAAGAGGGCGAAGCCGCTATGGTGAAATCGGGAGAGGATGCAACAACACTCTTCTATTTCATTTACAAGCCGGCAACCGATGATGTTGTTGACTTCCTTGAAGAAGAAGAGGACTCCGAAAGCGGTTCCGAAGAGGATTCGGCTTCGGGTTCGGACGATATAGAAATTGTCGAAACAACCGATGAAGCTTCATACAGCGTTTATGTTTATCCTCTCAAGAGCGGTTATTCTCATTATACTCTTCTCAATGAGATGAAGGGCGACGATTTTGATGAATACCTTTTGGCTCATGCTGCAGGACTGAATGTTTCAAAGAACAGCGCCGTTGTCAAAAAGTTCAAACCTAAGATGTTCGTTGATTGATTTTATGAATGATGTTGCGATGTCGGCTTAACGACATTGAAAAACGGGGAGATTTAACTATGTCGATCAAACTCAGAATTTTATGTGTTATCTCTGCATTGTGTTTTCTCGGTTCGGTTGCGTGTTTCTCGGGCTATGCGGCTGAATTTTTTGACAGACCTTCGGGGGATGAAGATGTTCCTGCCGATCCGGGCTACGTTGAGCCGGAGCCTGTCTATCCGGATCCCGAACCGGTAGTTCCCGACCCTGAGCCGGTTGATCCCGATCCGGGTAATGTTTCGGTCGATCCCATCTATTCCGATCCCGGTACTGTTTCTGTTGATCCGGTTGATCCCGGAAACGAGGATCCCGGTTCTGTAGTCTCCCATGAGTCCGATCCGGGAACGGTTTCCGTTGACCCGGGAAATGAGGACCCGACTTCGAGCAATTCGGTGACGGTGAGCGACCTTATCAGTGACGGAAACTACCCGCAGGACAACTCGAGTTCAATTGATTATACAAGCGAGTACAATCAATATATAGAAAATACCAATCAGGCGAAATATGATGATAACTATCTTTATATTCCGTCATACACTGCTCCGACAGAAAAGCTCATAGAGACAAGCAGCAAGATAGTCGACACGGACGAACTTACCGCCGAGGACTGGGCTAGGATCATGCTTGATCTTGATGACGGAAATATTTCCAATGACGGTTCAAAAACGTTTAGTTTTATTAAGGATAATGAAGAAGAGGGAGACACGTCGATCGAGTGGATGCTTTATCTCGGAGTTGCATTGATTGTGCTTTCGATATTCACGGTTATTTTCGTGATTATTTCAACAAGCAAAGCAAACGAAAAATTGAATTACGCATAAACGAAGAACTCTCCCTTACATATTTGAGGGAGAGTTTCTTGTTTTATGTTTTAATTTTATTGCTTATTGCAGTTTCGGCGGAGTTGTTGTCATGTATATGATTTCTGACATATTATTAATGCGGCAACTAAATAATACAAAATTTATATTTATTTTTTTGTTGCCGAAGGGGTGCGGGGGCGACCGGAAAGCCCCCGCATAGTGTCCTTGATAGATAAACGATACTCTATTTACGATTATTTAATTGCTGAAGTAATATGATAAACGGTGTTTTGAAAGCAGTATAATGGGGTATATGAATTCTTTTGTGAATCCTTTCAATTCCCGGGCAAGAGAAATAATCATGGGAGCAAAGAATGAATCCGATTAAAAATAAAAAAATGTTTGACTATAGGTTAATTATGTAATATAATTAAATTGCGTACTTTTCTGTACATTATCGTTGGATACTTTTTGTACCCAATTTAATAATTTAATATAATTTATTTTTTTGGAGGCTTAAAAGAAATGAGCAGAGTTTATAATTTTTCGGCAGGTCCTTCGGTTCTTCCGGAATCGGTGTTGACAAAGGCTGCAGCAGAAATGCTTGACTATGAGGGCAGCGGTCAGTCCGTTATGGAGATGTCCCACCGTTCAAAGGTTTATGATTCTATTATTAAAGAGGCTGAAAGACTTCTCAGAGAGATCATGCAGATTCCCGACAACTACAAGGTTCTTTTCCTTCAGGGCGGCGCTTCCTCTCAGTTCGCTATGGTTCCGATGAACCTTATGACAAAGAACGGAAAGGCTGACTATATTCTCACCGGTCAGTGGGCTACAAAGGCTTTCAAGGAGGCTTCACGTTACGGTGACGCCGTTGCGGTTGCTTCTTCAAAGGATAAGACATTCTCTTATATTCCTAAGGTTGATAAGTCCGCTTTCAGACCGGATGCGGATTATGTTCATATCTGTATGAACAATACTATTTACGGTACTGTTTATCATGAGCTTCCGGATACAGGCGACGTTCCGCTCGTTGCTGATATCTCTTCATGCATTCTTTCGAAGCCTATTGATGTTTCAAAGTTCGCTTTGCTCTATGCAGGCGCTCAGAAGAACATGGCTCCGGCAGGTCTGACTGTTGTTATCGTGAGAGAGGATTTCATCGGCAACGCTATGGATATCACTCCGACAATGTTCAACTATAAGACGCATGCGGATAACGACTCCATGTTCAACACACCTCCGTGCTACACTATTTATATTGCTAAGCTCGTTCTCGAGTGGATCAAGAATGAAGTAGGCGGTCTTGAGAAGATGCAGGAAATCAACGAGAAGAAGGCTGCTTTGCTTTATGATTTCCTCGATAACTCAAAACTCTTCAAGGGTACTGTTGTTCCTGAGGATCGTTCGCTGATGAATGTTCCGTTCGTTACAGGCAACGAGGAGCTTGACGCTAAGTTCGTCAAAGAGGCAACTGCAGCAGGCTTCGTTAACCTCAAGGGTCACAGAACAGTCGGCGGCATGAGAGCTTCTATCTACAATGCAATGCCAGTTGAGGGTGTTGAAAAGCTCGTTGCGTTCATGAAGGATTTCGAAGAGAAGAATTCCTGATTTAAAAATTAAATATTATAATATTATGCGAAGCTCTGTGAGCGTGGTGATGTAATTGATCGTATCTTTGACCGTAAATTATGTTCTTGAGATTGACGACAGAAACGATTTTTACGATGAAAAGGGCAGGCTGCTCGAAAGCATGAATGAAAAGCTTTCAAGCAGATATCCGAAGGAAATAAAGCTTACGGAAAATGTTAAAGGCAAACGAAACAACCTGACATTCGTTCCGCTTTATGAGGGTAAAAATTGTTTCAGATGCAGCGCCTGCGGCAAGTATCTTTCCGATTTAAAATATGTTTATTTAGGTATTGACTATTGTACTGAGATAAACGGGAAGAAATTCTGCTGTTCCTGCGCATGGGAGCGTGAGGATGAATTGAGGCAAGAAAAAAGTTCCTGAGCAGAGCTTTGCTGAATTTATAGTTTCATTTTGGAGATGAATAAAATGTACAATATTTTAACTTTGAATAAAATCGCTAAAATCGGTCTTGACCGTCTCGGCGATAACTATGCAGTAGCTGACAATGTAACAGATCCTGACGCAGTTTTAGTCAGAAGTGCAGCTATGCATGATATGGATTTGCCGGAGAGCCTTCTCGCAATCGCAAGAGCAGGCGCAGGTACAAACAATATTCCGATAGACAAATGCACGCAGCAGGGTATCGTAGTTTTCAATACTCCGGGCGCTAACGCTAACGCAGTTAAGGAGCTTGTTCTTACGGGTCTTCTTATTTCTTCGAGAGATGTTCTCGGCGGTATCGAGTGGGCTAAGACTCTTAAGGGCAGCGGTGATCAGGTCGGAAAGCTCGTTGAGAAAGGCAAGAGCAATTTCGTAGGTCCTGAGATCAAGGGCAAGACGCTCGGCGTTATCGGTCTCGGCGCTATCGGCGCACTTGTTTCAAACGCTGCTGTTGCGCTTGGTATGGACGTTATCGGCTATGATCCGTTCCTCTCACCGGAGGCTGCAAGCAGATTGGCTGCCGAGGTTAAGACTACCGATAACCTCGATGACATCTACGCTGCAAGCGATTATGTTTCCGTTCATGTTCCGCTTACTCCCGATACAAAGGAGCTTATCAACGCACAAACTATCGCTAAACTGAAGGACGGCGTAAGAATTCTTAACTTCGCAAGAGACGCACTCGTTAATTCCACTGATATCCTCGCAGGCATCAATTCCGGCAAGATCTCCGCTTATGTTACAGACTTCGCTACAGACGATATTCTCGGCGAGAAGGGTGTTATCGCACTTCCTCACCTCGGCGCTTCAACTCCGGAGTCCGAAGAGAACTGTGCTGTTATGGCTGCCGATGAAGTCAAGGCTTACCTTGAGACAGGTTCGATCATCAACAGCGTAAACCTCCCGAGAGTTCAGCTTGCAAAAACATCTAACCCGAGAGTTACAGTTATTCACAAGAATGTTCCGACAATTCTCAATCAGATTACAGCAAAGTTCAGCGATCTCGGCGCAAATATCGAGAACATCGAGAGCAAGTCAAGAGGCGACTATGCTTATACTGTAGTTGATGCTACAGGCTCGTTTGACGGTGTTGACGCTCAGATTAAAGCTATCGACGGCGTTATCAGAGTAAGAGTTATTAAGTAATCAATTAATATTGTTAATAAAAAAAGGCAGATCCGAAAGGAGTCTGCCTTTTTTTGGGGATAAAATCTATTTTCTTTCTACTGCTGCATGAATAAATTGAAAAGTGCAAGCTAATACTATTTCACTTTTATTTGATAGATAAATGTTT
>CAMHNT010000035.1 GCA_946186535.1 uncultured Clostridia bacterium | reverse complement strand
AGCATTCAAGAGGTCTTTCTGTTCGTTTCAGAGGTATCGACGACAAGGGCGTTGCTTCATACCTGCTTTCACTCTACTGCTCAGCGGCTATTCTCTCAGACGATGCTATTGCTGTCCTGGAAGACGTTGAGGTAGGTGAGTACTATGACTACTAATGAAATAACCTCCGGCATCCCTTCCGAGGGTTATCTTGAAAATCTTGCGAATTCTCTGTTTCCCGATTTTGATGCCGAATATTGCGCTGAGGGTACGGAAAAGCTCTTCACAAGCGGTGATACGAGCGTAATTCAGGAAGCTGCTAAAAAGGCGGAACAATATGTACGCAGCAATTTCGGCAGCTATTACGAAGACGATTACACAAAGCTTGCGAATGAACTGAGTTTCGGATATTCTCAGGCTTTAAGCGAAGAATCTCAATCTCAG
The DNA here is from genome assembly GCA_946186535.1 of uncultured Clostridia bacterium. Classification (GTDB taxonomy): domain Bacteria; phylum Bacillota; class Clostridia; order Oscillospirales; family Acutalibacteraceae; genus RUG592. The sequence goes on along the minus strand of CAMHNT010000035.1, from coordinate 12,831 downwards.
CCTCAGCCGCAGGAAGGGTTTTCTCCTGTTGTAATATCGGAAAGTCAGGTTTCGGAATACGCTTCCGAAACTCAGAGTCATTCGGAAAAGCAGAACAACAGTGGTATCATTGTAGGCACAAAGTCATTGGAGCAGATAAGGGACGATTTCCCGATTCTGAACGAAAAAATAAACGGTCATAATCTTGTATGGCTTGACAACGGTGCGACCACTCAGAGACCCAAGGCTGTTATAGACAGACTTTCTTATTACTATACCCATGAAAATTCAAATGTCCACAGAGGTGCTCATGAGCTTGCGGCGCGTTCTACCGATGCATATGAGAATGCACGTCAGATTACGGCGGACTTCATCGGTGCCCGAAACAAAGACGATATTGTTTTTGTTCGGGGTACTACTGAAGGTATCAATCTTGTTGCTCACGCTTATGTAAAGCAGTATTTGCAGCCGGGTGATGAAATTATTCTTACCATTCTCGAGCATCACGCAAACATAGTTCCCTGGCAGCTTGTTGCACAGGAAACGGGAGCAGTACTAAAGGTTGCTCCTGTCGACGAATCGGGTCAGATTATTCTTTCGGAATATGAAAAGCTTTTTACTAAGCGCACAAAATTTGTTTCTGCAACACATGTTTCAAATGCACTGGGTACGGTTACGCCTGTGGCTGAGCTTGTCGCAATTGCACACGCACACGGGGTGAGAATTCTTATTGACGGTGCGCAGTCGGTTGCACATATTCCGATTGACGTAACGGCTCTTGACGCAGACTTTTTCGTATTCTCGGGTCACAAGATTTTTGCTCCGACAGGCATAGGCGCAGTTTATGGAAAGTCGGAGCTGCTTGAAGCGGCGAAACCTTATCACGGCGGCGGAAATATGATTAAGGACGTTACTTTTGAGCGGACGATTTATAATCCCGCTCCGAATAAATTTGAAGCCGGAACAGGAAGTATTGCGGACGCAGTCGGACTTGGAGCGGCTTTGGAGTACCTTAATTCAATCGGTATGGAAGCGGTTCACCGCCATGAACACGAGCTTCTTGTATATGCAATGAAGGAAATGCGTAAGATAAAAGGTCTTCATCTTATCGGAACCGCATCGGACAAGGCGAGCGTTCTGTCGTTCAAGCTTGACGGCTTTGAGGACGAATATATAGGAAGAAAGCTCAACGAGCTTGGCATTGCGGTCAGAACGGGTCACCACTGCGCTCAGCCTGTACTGAGAAATTTCGGCTTGGAGAGTACAGTCAGACCGACTCTTGCATTATACAATTCATTTGAGGATATCGACGCACTTGTCAGAGGTATTCGTTCGTTAATTTAAAAGATATTTTTTGTGGAAAAGGAAAGCGTATTCTGTTTGGCTTTCCTTTTTTGCAAATATTACGAAAGGAAACAATTATGGATATTGATAAAAAGATAAATAATTTGGTTGATAATCTTATGGAAGATTTCAGCGGCGGCAAAACAATTGACGAAGTGAAGCTGAACGAATATCCGGAGAAGGAAGCGATAGTTGATATTCTGGAAAAACTTCTGAAGATTGTTTATCCTGGTTATTACAGAAATAAATCGTACAGGGTTTATACCGTTAAAAATAATATTTCAATGATGCTTGAAGATGTGATTTATAATCTTATAAAGCAGATTTCAATTGTTCTCAAATATTCTCCCGAATACGAGAATGCCGACAGCGAAACGATTGCGGAAAAGGCGGAGGAGCTGACGTTTGCGTTTCTCGATAAAATACCGAAGATCAGGGAATACATTGAAACAGATGTTCAGGCAGCTTTTGACGGTGATCCGTCGGCTTACAATAAAGACGAGATCATATGCACCTATCCGGGACTTTTCGCCACGGTCACAAACCGCCTTGCCCATGAGCTGTATCTTCTCAACATTCCTCTTATTCCGAGAATTATGACGGAGTACGCTCACAGTCAGACAGGTATTGATATTCACCCCGGAACCACTATCGGAAAATATTTCTTCATCGACCACGGAACCGGAATTGTTATCGGTGAAACTACTGTTATAGGAAATCATGTCAAGATTTATCAGGGAGTAACGCTGGGAGCGCTTTCCACAAGAGGCGGTCAGAAACTCAAAAACAAAAAGCGTCATCCTACGATTATGGACAATGTTACGATTTATTCGGGTGCTTCGATTCTCGGCGGCGAAACCGTCGTCGGAAAGGATGTCGTTGTCGGCGGTAATGCCTTTATTACGACATCAATTCCCGAGGGCGCAAAGGTCAGTATAAAGAACCAGGAGCTTATGTATAATTACGATTCTTCACACCCTGTAGAGCGAAAAGAGCTTGAACTTGATGAGAGCTGGTACTATAATATCTGATATTTTTATTTTATTTAAAAGGCGAGACAAACCTCAAGGTCAGGCTGATCCACAAAAATGAAAAACAAAAAAAGCTTTCATCTGATTTGCGATGAAAGCTTTTTGCTGTCTATTCTAAAATATCGGTTAATTTTTTCAGCTCGTTGAATTTAACCTTGTCAAGTTTTAAATCACCCATAGGATATTCACGTCCAAGAGCTTTATATTTTCCCTTACCGTAACTGTGATATGCAAGAAGCTCATAGTTAACATTCGGTCTGTTTTTAAGAAATTCTGCAATGTTCTTTATATCCTCTGCAGTATCGTTAAAACCGGGGATAACAGGGGTTCTTACTTTTTTGGGAAGATCGGGATAGTCCGAGCAAAGCTGTTCGAAATTCTTAAGTATAACGTCATTGCTTTTTCCCGTGAACTCTTTATGTTTTTCGGCATTAACCGATTTTATGTCGAACATAATTGTATCAAGATACTCTGCCGCTTCGAAAAGAACACTGTAATCGGCATATCCGCATGTTTCTATGGCAGTCGAGATCCGCCTTTTCTTGGCTTCTTTCAGAAGTGGTATCAGAATATCTCCGTGAGTCAGAGGTTCGCCTCCGCTTACCGTAAGACCTCCGCCGCCGTGACTGAAAAATGCCGAGTCACGCTCGACAATGTCAATCAGCTGTGTGACGGTGTATTCCTGCCCCTCAACTTTAAGTGCCTTTGAGGGGCAGATTTTTGCACATTCAAGACATTCAGAGCACTTATCCATATCCAATTCCGCTTTGTCATTCGGAAATTTAACTGCACCGTCGGGAAGAACGTTTTTGCAGAAACCGCATTCCGAAAAACCTATGCATTTGTTTTCGAGATATGAAATTTCCTGTCCGTACTTCTGTGATTCCGGATTACAGCACCAACGGCAGCGCAGCGGACAGCCCTTCAGAAAAACTATCGTTCGTATCCCAGGACCGTCATGCAGGGAATAGTGCTGTATATTAAAAACATAGCTCATCGGATCATACCGCTTCGTGCTCTGTACGGGAAATCAGATCGTCCTGCAGATCCTTTGTAAGCTCTGTGAAGTATGCGGAATAGCCTGCAATTCTTACAAGAAGATTTCTGTAAGCTTCGGGATTTTTCTGAGCGGCACGCATCGTTTCGGTGTTGAGAACATTGAACTGAATGTGCCAGAGCTTAAGATCACGCCAGGTCTCTATGAATTGCACAAGCTTTTCGGTACCTTCTTCGCCTTTTACACAAGCCGGACTCAATTTTACATTGATAAGTCTGCCTGCATGCTCGTTGTAGTTGAAATTCTTTGTTGCGTAGTTGGAGAGCAAAACAGCAGTCGGACCGCTGATGTCGGCGCCCTGAGACGCACTCGAACCGTCCGAAAGCGGAGTGTTGGCGAATCTGCCGTTTGGTGTTGCGCTTACAACCTTGCCGAACGGAACATGGGACGTAAACGGAACAAGACGCAGATCCATATGAACGCCCAATTCCTTGCTGTATTTTCTTGTGAAATCCTGAGCTTCCTTGTCGAGAAGCTTTCCGATTTCGTCTGTGTACGGATCGTCGTTTCCGTAGCTCGGTGAGTTGAGAAGAAGCTGTCTGATTGCTTCATAGCCATGGAAATTGTGTTCGAGAGCTTCCTTGATCTGAGCGAGAGTAAGAACCTTATCTTCAAATACGGTCTTTTTAATTGCGGCAAGTGAATCGATAACTGTCGCAAAGCCCATGTACTCAAAATAACCAAGATCAATGCCGCCTTCAATTTTAGGCTGATGTATATCGATGTACTGCTCACGGCAAAGCTTGTGAAGAGCGGAGCCGAGGGGAGAAGCGAAATGTTCTGCTCTGAGTCTTATGATTTCTCTCTGCTGAATGAAAGCGTGCTTGAGAAAGTTTTTCTGCTGTTTCAGGAAAGCGTCGAGCAGCTCGTCAAAGCTCTTGAATTCGGTGAACTCACCTGTTTCAAGTCCGAGAAGCTCGTCACCGTATTTAAGCATATGTCCGTTGTATACGACCATTTCAAGTGCTGCTGCAAAATTAATATATGCGTTCGGGCTTGTATATGTGTCACGGTTGGGCATACGGCATTCGGCACAGCCGGAAACGCTGTAATCATACGCTTCTTCAAAATTGGCGCCCTTGGAAAGGAGGAGAGGGATTACGTCCTCGTCGTTGATAAGCTTCGGGAAACCTTCGCCTGCCTTGATTGTTTCCGCAACCTCGTATAAATATCTTTTAGGACTTCTTGTGTGAATTCTTGCGGCAAGGTCGGGATAGTTCAGCGGAAATTCACGCTTTGATTTCAAAAGAATATAAGTAAGCTCGTTTGTTGCGTCAAGACCTTCCTTAGTCTGACCGCCGATTGTAACAGCCTCCCAGTGTGCGTATCCTTCGTTGAATGCTCCGCCCGTATCGGAAAGGTAGAGGTCAATGAACTGCGCCATAGCAACCCACATGCACTCAAAGAGCTCCTGAACCTCATCATCCGTGATAATTCCGTTTTCAATATCCTTCTTGTAGAACGGATACAGATACTGATCCATTCTTCCGTTGGAAATGATGGTTCCCGTTTTCTGCTCAACACGTGAGAACATCTGAGTGAACCACTGTGACTGCATAGCCTCATAGAATGTTCGCGGCGGATTTTCGGGAACATAGCGGCATGTTTCGGCAATCTTTTCAAGCTCCGCTTTTCTTATCGGATCAGACTCTTTTTCTGCAAGCTCTTCGGCGAGGTCTGCGTGTCTGTTTGCCCAGAGAATGATTGCGTTGCATGTGATAATTGTTGCTTCCAGGAACGGACGTTTCTCCGTGTAGTCGATAGGACTGTACTCGTCAAGCTGAGAGAGCTTTTCGAGAGCCTCTTCCTTGATCCCTTTGAAACCCTTTTCGAGTACGATTTCATAGTCGTGAACCCATTGGATCGAGGAACGGAAAGACGCCGTTTCGTTAACGATGTAGCGTGAGGTCAGTTCTTTGTCGGAATTATAAGTAAGCTTAGTCGTTTCTTTGGTCAGAGAAGCCGCAAAGTTTTCATGGAAAGTTTTTCCCACCCAGAACGGAGCGATTTCCTCAATAACCGTTCTGGCATCTTCATCGCTTATGTCAAACGGTGAATTTTCTCTCGTAGGAAGCTTTACCATAGCCTCTTTAAAGATGTTTCCGTCAAGCTCCGGATATAATATACCGTAGCGTCCCGGTTTTCCGCTTCTGCCTACAAGCAGCTGATTTTCGTCAATATAGACCGTTGCGTTTTTTGCATAATGATACAACGCCTTCGCCCATCTTAGATTGAGAGGCTGACCTACGGTTTCTTTAAACGACTGCGTAAAGTACAGACCTCTTTCGATATCGATCTGAGGCTTCGCACCTCTTATTTTCTGTAAGATTTCATAGGCACGGTTTTTGCCTTTTTGAGAAACCTTATTTTCGATTTCGTCATAAATTCTTATTTCCTGCGGTGATAAAACTTTTACTGACATAAATATTCCTCCTTACTCCTAACATGCTGTCTTGAGGCATTCTTTAATGAAATTCATAAATTCCTGAAACCCTGTTTTCACATCCGATTATTAATTAATAATGACTTTACGGTTTTTTATTTTATTCAATTTCAGAAAAAATGTAAATACGAATAATTTCTATTTTTTTTCTTATGCACGTCGGTTGAAATATGAATAAAATATGCTAAAATATGTATGAATGGAGGGAACAAAGGATTTATTTTAAATCAGCAGATTACCCAATATATGAGGAGTTAAAATTATTATGAATTGGAATTATACTCAGCCTGTTGAAATTATTTTCGGCAGGGGTAGTTTATTAAAGCTGTCAGGTTTGCTGAACGAATTTAAAAAGCCCATAATAGTCAGCGAAGAATATTTTCTGAAAAACGGACTTATTGATAAAATACTGTCAGCAATAAATGCGGATGTGTTTACGGAGGTATCCCCGAATCCCGATGTTACCGAAGTGAATAAATGCAGCAGTCAGATCCGAAAAAACGGTAACGATGTAATTATCGCCATAGGCGGAGGAAGCGTCATTGACCTTTCGAAATCCGCTTCGATAACCGTTGAGGATATCAGAGAATATCATGGAACAGGAAAAAATGTTCCTGACGATCATATACCCATAATAGCTGTTCCGACCACATCGGGCACAGGCAGTGAGGTTACGAATGCTTCTGTTCTCACGGACAGAGAAATAGGCAAGAAAGCGCCGATAGTTTCAGGAAGTTTTTTCCCGAAAATTGCGCTTGTTGACCCCGAGCTCACGGTTTCAATGCCGCAAAAGGTTACGGCGTCTACCGGAATAGATGTTCTGTGTCATGCGGTTGAGGGGTATTGGAGTAAAGGTCATCAGCCTATCTGCGACGCTTTGGCGGTACGCTCTGCAAAGCTTGTTTTTGAATATTTGCCAAAGGTTTATGATGATCCCGATGATATTGAATCTCGTGAAAAAATGTCCGAAGCATCTTTGATAGGAGGACTCGCATTTTCTCTTCCGAAAACAACGTCCTCTCATGCGTGTTCATTTCCGATTACAAGCATTTACAATGTTCCTCACGGTGAAGCGTGCAGTCTGACTCTTGACTTCTTTGCACGTGTAAATGCCGTGGATAACCGAACGGTACAGCTTGCTTCCGAATTGGGGTTTGGTTCGGTTGAAGAATTTGCGGATGCTATATCGGAATTAAAGAAAAGAGTGGGTCTCAGAACCGATTTGTCGGAGTTTGAGCTTACGGATGAAAACATAGATGAGCTTGTAAAGAAAAGTCATCATCCTAATTTGCTGAACAATCCCGTCGAGATTACCGATGAAATTCTTTATGAGCTTTACAATAATTTAAGATAATATATTATTTATAGAAAGGAAAGAAATCAATATGTCAGAAATTACAAGAGAGCAAGTGCTCGAATACGATCAGAAATACAATCAGCATCCGTGGCTTACGGGCACGGTAAATGCGATTCCCGTTGAGAAAGCGGACGGAGTTTATTTTTGGGACTACAACGGCAAGCGTTACTACGATATGTCATCGCAGCTTGCAAATGTAAATCTCGGCTACGGCAATAAGGATATTATCGAGGCTGTAAAAAAGCAGGTTGAAATTCTTCCTTATATTGCTCCTGCTTATGCGTCGGGTCCGCGTGCGGAGCTTGCGAAGGAGATTATTGAGCTTGCTCCGGACAACATGGGAAAGGTGTTTTTCAGCTGCGGCGGTTCGGACGCCAACGAGGCTGCAATTTATGCCGCAAGAACCTTCACGGGAAAAAGCAAGATCCTTTCAAGATACAGAAGCTATCACGGTTCGACTCTCGGTTCGGGAAATCTTTCGGGTGACCCGAGAAGATTTGCTCTTGAAACTCCGGCTGCAACAGGCTTCCTGAAATTCTTTGATCCGTATGTTTATCGTTCAAATATCAAATTTGAAAATGATGAAGAGGCTTCCGCTTATTATCTGGGATTGGTTGAGGAGCAGATTCAGTATGAGGGAGCGGATAATATCGCCGCTATTGAAGTTGAGTCGATAACGGGTGCGAACGGAGTTATCATTCCTCCCGACGGCTACCTTCAGGGATTAAGAGCTCTTTGCGACAAGTACGGAATTCTTCTCATCTGTGACGAGGTTATGGCAGGCTTCGGAAGAACCGGAACAATGTTTGGCTTTGAGCATTGGGGCATTAAGCCTGATATCATTTCATTTGCAAAAGGCGTTACCTGCGGTTATGTTCAGCTTGGCGGTATCATTATGAGCAAGGAAATCGCAAAGTATTTCGAGGATAAAACCTTCCTTTACGGACTTACTTACAGCGGACATTCTCTGGCTTGTGCCGCAGGCTTGGCTGCAGTGAATTACTACAAGGAGCATCATATTCTTGACCACGTCAATGAGGTTGGCAAGGTGTTCGGTGAATTGCTCGAGGACATCAAGGCTCGTCACAAATCTGTCGGCGACGTACGTTATATCGGTCTGTTTGGTGCAGTTGAGCTTATGAAAGATAGGGAGAAGAAGATTCCGCTTGTACCTTATGGCTATGATGAAAACAAGACAATGGCAAGAATACAGGGTCTTCTTAAGGAAAGAGGATTTGCGGCGTTCGGACGTGAAAACAATATCAATATCACACCTCCTCTTATCATTACAGAGGATCAGCTTCGTGATGCCTTCGCTATCCTCGACGAAGTTCTCACAATTGTCGACAATGAATTTATTTAAATGATTGATATAGTAAGAGGCGATTTTTCCTGTGCAGCTGACTTGAAACGCTGCTGTGACGAGGCTTTTGCACAATACATACCGCTCATCGGAAAATGTCCTGCGCCGATGTATTATAATTATGAAGAGGAAATTGAAAAAAATATTGTGTTTTTCGCATTAAACGACGGCAGACCGGTGGGCTTTTCTCTTATAAAAGACGGTGAGGATAATTATATGTGGCTTGATGTTCTGGCTGTAAATCCCATGTACGGCGGTATGGGAACGGGAAGAGCGCTGATTGCTTTTTCCGAAAAATATATATTGCGGTGCGGCAAGCACGAATGCAGACTTTACACAAACACAAAGTTTGAAAGAACCGTAAAGATATATCTTAAATACGGATTTGAGATATACAATAAGGTTGTTGAAAACGGATATGAAAGATTCTATATGAAAAAATCTTTGATTTAACAATCAGCATACTTTCATTAATTTATAAAAGGGTGAATTCTCAGAGGAAATTCACCCTTTTAATTTTTTTAGAACAAACCGAAAAAAATCTTGGATTCTGATGGATTTAGTATGAAAAAGTTAAATCAAGCGGAAAACAATTAAAATTTATTCCTCTAAGGAAACATTTAAAAAACCTTTCACAAGTGCTATAATACATGCATTGAAATTTTGATGCCATAAAAAATACCGGCACGGTTTTAATACTGATTTCTGATTAAAAGCTTTAAAAGGATTTTGGAGGATGATTTTCGCAAGACAAGGAAGAAGCCGCAGGAATACTTAAGTGACGCTCCAAGAGGGCAAGCCAAAGGCGCAGACCGATTGGTTTGCGGAACTTATGCGTAGCTGACGTATTTCAAGGCTGATGACGAAGTATTGCGGAAATCAGACCGAAAAGACTTAAAGATTTTAATTAGAAAGCAGTATAAATCAACCGGAATCAAAGTTTTAGTTAATTAAAAAGGAGAAATGAATTATGAAAGAAAAGAAAAGAATATTGTCAGGTTTGCTGGCATTTGTATTGGTACTCTCGGCATTTGCAGGATGCCAGTCAAGCGATACGGAAAGCAGCTCAAGCAGCGCGGAGTCTTCGGGCAGTAAGGGGAATGAGGAAGTCTCATCATCGGTTGAATCCGAATCGGAACCGGAGAAATCCGAAAAAGAAAAGGTTGATCTTCACCTTGCCGATATGAGCGTCTATGGAATTGCAATTTTTAATTATGCACAGGAAATTGGACTTCTTGACGGATATTTTGATGATCTGAATTATGATGTCAATGTTGAGCTGTCTGAATGGGCAAGCGGAGTTGATCAGAATTCAGCATATGCAGCAGGAGAAATTGATTTTTCGAGCATGGGAAATATTCCTGCAGTTTCAGGAGCTTCGGGAGGATACGGCACAAAAATTCTCGCCGTGAATTATTTGTATGATAACGAATATGTTTTGGTTGCAGGAAAAGATTCGGGCATCGAGAAAATTTCTGATCTGAAGGGAAAGAATGTGGGAACATATGTCGGAACGGTAACGCACTATGCAGTTGCGAAATATCTTGAAGCAGGCGGGCTTACTATCAACGATGTAAATCTTCTGAACGTCGGTGCGGAAGCGGCAACATCTCTCAGAAACGGAGACATTGATGCAACTGTTCTCGGAAACGTTGTTGCACATCAGCTTGAAGAGGAAAACAGCGGACATATTTTGTCCGAGGATCAGGTTCCGATTTATAACTATGTAGTTGGCAGAGAAGAATTCGCCGAAAAATATCCTGAAATCACCGTACGTGTTTTGGAACTGATAAACGATACATGGGATTATGCTCTCGAGCACCAGGATGAATATATCGAATTCTATGCCGGTGTATCCGGAACAGAGGTTTCCGTTATTGAAGCTTCATGGAAAGACAATTTCCCGATAAAATCTGCGAAGGATTTTGATGACGATGATTATCAGCAATATATTGATTTTGTCGATTGGATGAAGAGCGTTGAATATGTTTCAAGCGATCTCGACCCGGATTCACTTCTGGATCTGACCTATGTAAAAAGTCTGACAAAATAACTCGGCAAAAAAGGGGGGAAAATGCAATGAGTCAACATCTTTATTATAACGGCGTCATTCTCACTTCAACGGACGAGAATCCCTATGCAAAGGCAGTGCTGACCGAAAACGGCAGAATAAAGGAAGTTATTTTCGAAGACACCGAAAATATTGAGAGTCGCTTTCCGGATGCCGAAAAAAAGGATTTAAACGGAAATGTGTTGATTGCGGGTTTTGTGGACGGGCATTCACACTTTTTGCAGACTGTTTTTGAAAGCTATCATCTTAATGCAAAGCCTTCTCCGCTGGGAGAAAGCGATTCGGTAGAGACTCTTTTGGAATCACTGAAAAAGCAGCTTGAAGATCCGAAATTTGCAGAACAGGAATATCTGTATGCAGACGGCTATGATGAGGCGGTTTATCCGGATCACAGACTTCCGACGCGCTATGATCTTGACAGCGTAACAAGCAAGCCGCTTGCGCTGTCTCATGTATCCGCCCACAATACCGTGTTCAACAGTGCGGCGCTGAAAGCAGCCGGAATCGATGACGGATATACACCGCCGCCGGACGGAGATGTAGGACGTTTCCCCGACGGAACACTTTCGGGTATTTTTTATGAGAATTCCCGAAGAGATGTTCTTCCGAAAAAGGAAGTGAATGCAGAGGAGGTTCTCCTTGACGGAATAACGAACGCTGCTTTAAACTATGCTTCCGTCGGTGTAACCACTGCCCAGGACGGTGCGACCGGACTTGAATGGTATCGTATAACGAAGAAGCTTGCACTTGAGGGAAAGCTTCCGATAGATATTGTAAGTTACCTGTTCGGAGAAGATGCAGGATATCTTCTTGACGATGAAGAGAACAAACGGTATCATAACCATTATCGTGCGGCAGGATATAAAATCTTTCTGGACGGTTCTCCTCAGGCGAAAACAGCATGGCTTTCAAAGCCGTATAAGAAAACGCTTGCAGGACACGGAGAAGACTATCGCGGCAGCGGTATTTATACCGATGAACAGCTGAGGAAAATCGTGTCAAACGCTCTCGGAAAAAACCGGCAGCTGAATGTTCATACAAACGGCGACGAAGCCATTGAACAGTTCCTGCGTGTTTATGAAGAAGTGAAAAAAGAGTTTCCGTCAGCCGAAAAAACAAGACCGGTAAGCATACACTGCCAGACCGTAAGAGAGGATCAGCTTGATCGTCTTAAGGAATTGGGAATACTCGCAAGCTTTTTTGTGGATCATGTTTACTATTGGGGAGATTATCACGAAGAGGAAATTCTCGGTGAAGAGCGTGCCCGAAGAATTTCGCCGCTTGCCGAAGCGCTGAAAAAAGGCGTTCATTTTTCACTTCACCAGGATACGCCGGTAACCCTTCAGTCCCCGATTTTTGCCATACATAATGCAGTAAACAGGGTTACACGCAGCGGAAAAGTTCTCGGAGAGGAATTCAGAATTACTCCTTGGCAGGCTTTGAAAGCCGTGACAATAGGTTCTGCGTATCAGATTTTCGAAGAGAACGAGAAGGGCAGTATAGAAAAGGGAAAGTACGCCGATTTTGCGGTTCTGGATAAAAATATACTTACCGTACCGCCCGAAGAGATTAAGAACATAAAGGTTTTGGAAACAATCAAGGAGGACGTAAGCGTTTTTAAGCGGAATGAGGTGGAAGCATGAATCCGGTTAAAACGGGTGAAAACGAGAAAAGTGTTTCCTCAAAAATAAAAAACATTTTTCTGACGCTTTTTCTTCCGGTTCTGATTCTGATATTGTGGGAATTGGGCGTAAAGTACGGAAAAATCAACGGAAACGTAATACCTCCGCCGACTACTTTGGCAGCAACATTCGTAAGCCTGGTTTCATCGGGAAAGCTGCAGTCCGGACTTCTGATCAGCTTCCAAAGAGTTCTGGAGGGATTTTCCATTGCCGCTGTCATCGGTATTGTTTTGGGATTTCTTATGGGTATATTCGCTTCGGTAAATCGTTTGCTGGCGTCTTTGATAAATATTCTGAGACCTATTCCTGTTGTTGCACTCATTCCGATTCTCATTATTATTTTGGGAGTCGGAGAGTCGGCGAATGTTTCGATTATTGTGATCGGAGCATTATGGCCGATATTGCTTAATACAACTGCCGGCGTTATGAGTACGGATAAAAAGCTCATGGAGCTTGCTTATGTGTATCGTCTCAGCAAACCGAAGCAGTATTTTCAGATCATAC
>CAMHNT010000034.1 GCA_946186535.1 uncultured Clostridia bacterium | reverse complement strand
AAAATATGTTAACACTCTCTCACTGCATATGGCGGTGAAGAACTTTTTTATGTTTGTTTAAAATGTGAATTAGGAATATGTATCGCTTTGAGTGGTATTGTTCCTTTCTCACTCTTTTAATAAAACCAAGCAATTTAACGAACAAAACAAGCAAAAAAGTGAGAATTGCAGATACAATTTTTTAAAAAAATTACTTCATTCAGAAAGCTTTTTTATCTCAGAACTGGTACAATAAGTAAAAGGCACCTCAAAAAAGTCTCAAGCCGATTATGTGTACTACATATTTTGTCGTCATGTAGCTCACAACAATACAGATAGGCAGTATAATGACTTTGATTTTAGTTTTCAACCCGGCAAATGTATATTTTACACATCTTCACAGCAACAGAGTTTTTTGAAGAAGCCTTGAGGAACTTGCAAAAGTTCCGAATTAACGAAGCGGTCAATTTCGGTCGCTTCAAATGCACTTTGACAATTGAAAAGGAGGAATTATTCATGTCAAATTCAATGGTTCCATATAATGGACAAGGTACATACCCCAACAGCCAGACCACAAATTCACCATTAGGGCAGTTTCCATATCCTAATGGATATCAGCAAATCCCTACAATACAGCAGCCACCACAGGTTGTTTCCCCGAACACCGTTGTTGGATATCAAAACGGACTGCCCATTACTCAGGTGATGAACGAGTCCATACTTGCCAATCAGCTGAGTATTGCTAACTACAATAGTAAGAGTCAGGCTCGAATAGAAGAGTTTCGTGCAAAAGAGGCTATTAAAGAGGATAATAGACTTAAACGAGAAAACAGAGGCGTGGTCTTGAGAAAGAATACCGAAAACAAGCTTTGTACGCTTTATAAAGATTCAAATGACCGTGAAAAAATCGGAGACCCGGTTTGCGATATCGTTGATTTGAGGGCAATGAAGCTGGTATCGCATTTCAGAGGTAAAGATTATGCTGTTATTTGGTTAATAGATAATTCGATTGACCGATTAATTAAAAGCTCGAAGAATGGATTGCTCGATGTGGAAACTGAAAATCTTTGGTTTATTCCCGACGATAAAGCCAATTCAAAAACGCTTGCCAAATTTCTTTCGCAAGTCGGTCACGGAATCCAGACGCATCGTCATGATAAAGAGATAATATACGATCTTGTCTACCAGTTCGTATTAGACGAGTGTGCCAATAAGGTTAAATATATTCCGTTCACTACAGGGTGGGTTAAATACTCCAAAGATTTGTGGGGATTTGTTCCTGAAGGAACAATGACGATGAGGGGGATTTTAGGACTATGATGAAGTGGAAATTGCTGTTATTAAAGATGCTGGTACAAGCATACCCGATCATGGCATATAAGGGGCTGATACCGGAACCATTTGCCGTAGTTGTTAATCACAGGAATGAGGCATTGACATTAGCCGAAAAGATTTCGTCAAAGCCTGTGGTGATTTCGTTTGACTCTTCTAAGGCAGAGGTGGAAAATGCGATTGCATACACTAACTCAAACTGTATACTCGTGTTTCCGAAGTTTGTAGGAGGAAAGGTGCCGAGATCAATAAAAGCTGAGGGAAATATGTCAAGCCTTATGGGGGCTCCGAGAAAAGGGGTTATCACATTGTTTGCTTTTGAGAAGTCTGTTCCGGAGGAATACCGATGCGGTATGATGCAGCTGATCATTACAGATGTTGATGACCCAATCCTGAAAGGGGATTTGGGTGCTCAATCCGATGATCTGTTGGTAGCTTTCAGGAAGTACGGAGAAATCTCCAATAAGGTGAGTGGATACGAGTGGCTATACTTATCTGCCGCATTTTATACCCAGTTTTGCAGCGTTCAGGTGATAAAGAATATTATCCTGAAATCGTAAGAACTGCACATCTTTGGGCACAGGAGATAGATCAGCTGAAAGACATGGACAGCACAGTCGATATGATATTAGAACAATTATGTGATTATTTTACATATGAAGCTCTCAATATAACTATCGAAATGAAAAAGGATACTCAAGTTGACGAACGACAGCTTAATAGTCTTGTTTTTTTTGATGACCCGAAGATTTTTATCTCAACGGCAAAGTATCGTGAGCTGCTGAAACGCACAGGAATTCCCATATCCTACAATGCGGTGAGTGCCATTTTGAGTGAACGCAGTATATTAGTAACCGGAAATGGCTCAAATGGCTTTACTTCCAAGATGAATTACTATAATACGGAAGGAAAGTCCAAGAGACATCAGATGGTGCTTTTAGACGCTTCAAAAATTGAGATCGATGATGGCATCACTCTGGCAGATAAAATGTAGGGGGACTTTAACATGGAAACAATTATTGGAATCATAGGTGGAGGTATCGAGGTAAAACTCGATTCTCCTGCAAATCTACATATCCTTGCCGTTGGAAACAGCGGTGCGGGTAAAACGATGGCTCTTATGAGTACTCTATTGCAAAGCGCTTTTCAGGGCAGAAAAGCAATCGTGATCAACTGGCGTGACTCCGCTGCGATCGGTATGCTCAATCCTTTACAGGAAGCAAGCTTTCGCAGAATGGCAAGGCGTATTGATGTAGAACAGGACGGTATTCCTATTCCCTTATTCACAAGGCAAAAGCTGCCGAATGGAGAGTTGGAATCGGAAAACAGGCTGACCGGGCGCATTGTATCGCTGCTGTCAAAAATAGGTAAGTTGACCGCAACAGAGGAGCAGTGTTTGTCTGTTGCCGTTGATACTGTTGTTAAAGACGGCTCATATAGTACGGAAGGCATTGCAGCACTCGAAAAGGCGTTGAGTGAACAAGAATCCTCTCGACGCCATGCGGTCATGAGGAAGTTGAACTTCCTTATAAAAAATAATTTGCTGCGTGAAGGAAATCTATTCGATGATGATTTGCCTCTGGTTGATCTTGATCTGAATGGATTGAAATACGAGCAGCAGGATCAAATTGTAAACCTCATGCTTGATTATCTTCTCAGATTAGGGCAAAAAGGGGTGTTCATCGAAAAGGGGTTAACGTTTTTTCTTGATGAAGCTCAGAATCTTGATTACTCAAAAGGCACTCCGCTTTATCAGTTGATAAACGAAAGCCGTAAGCAGAATGTGCAGCTGATGATAGCAGCAACATCGATGTTCGGTTCCGATAACCGTGCGATGAAGATCGTTCAGCAATGCGCAACAAAGCTGTTCTTTTCACCGCAAGAGTCGGAGTGCGTCAAAATTGCAGAGATGATAGATAAACAAAAGAGCCGATATTGGCATACTCAGCTATCACGGCTTAAAAGAGGACAGTTTATTGCAGTAGGCAGTTTTAAGCTGCCGAACCGAGATATCCGCAGACCCTTGTTGCTTACAGCATTTATTCCGGAGGCAAAAAGTAATAGGACATAACAGAATTATCTGTAAGTATATTTTAACAGAAAAATTAATAAAATTCAAGGATATAATATAAAATTGTAACAATATATCCTTGTGCTAAAACAAGAAAGGAGCACTACTATGAAAGCAGCCACATTCCTTACAGCAATGGAAATCGCTGATATCCTCGGCGTATCACGTTCCACAGGCTATAAAATTGTAAGCATATTAAATAATGAGCTTAAGGACAAAGGTTATATAATCGTACCCGGAAGGGTTAGTAAGAAATATTTTAGTGAACGCTTTTACGATGACATTTCATCAGATGAAGCGGTAAACTTATAAACAAAAAGCCGCTTTGTGGGAATGATTTTCTGCGAAGCGGCAAAATCAAATTAAGAAAGGGTGTAAAAGAATGGGAGTAGTTAAGAGAGATAATGGTTGGGATGCCTTTTATTGTATAACTAAAGATGGCAAGAAATTGCGGGGACACAAGCGCGGCTTTTCTACAAAGAAAGAGGCACTCGCTTGGATAGAGTCACAGAAGGTCAAGGCAACGGCCGAGAAGCCCATTACGTTAAATGACATTTGGATTGAATATGAAAAAGACCAATCAGTACGCCTAAAAGAAAATACAATGGTCAGTAAACGCTATTTGATCCAGAAGGTTTTAGCTGAGTTCGGCGATACTCCGGTAACGGAAATAACGCCCAAGGCTGTCAGAAAATGGCAGACTAATCTCATTAATGCAGGCTATGCACCTACATATCTAAAGGCGATACAAGCGCAGTTCTCGGCATTGATCAATTACGGGATTCGCTTCCATGGGGTAGTCGAGAATGTGATATTAAAAGCAGGTTCTCTCGGTACCACTAAGCCTGTGGGGGAAATGAGTTTCTGGACTCCCGAAGAGTTTTCGCGCTTTATTTGTGAAGTAGCTAATAAGCCTGCGAGCTATTATGGCTTTCTCACGCTCTTCTGGACGGGAATTCGGCTTGGTGAGCTTCTTGCATTGACTTCGGCTGATTTTGACTTCGAAAAACGCACTCTGCGAATTAATAAATCGTATCAGCGAATAAACGGACGTGATGTTATAACACCACCAAAAACCCAAAAGAGCATCAGGATAATTCCTCTGCCAAAGTTTTATTGTGACAAAATGCAGTGGTACATATCTCGAATTTACGGTATCAATCCCGATGACCGCATCTTTAATTATACGAAGCATTTTTACGAACACGAGATCAGACGCGGCATAAAAAAGAGCGGCGTTAAACGCATCAGAATACATGATTTGCGTCATTCTCATGCAAGTCTATTAATCTCAAAATTGGGTGCTTCACCTCATCTTGTTGCTGATCGTTTGGGGCATGAATCTATTAATACTACTTTGAACATCTACAGCCACCTGTACGATGACCAGCCCCGTAAGCTTGCGGACAGTCTGGACGAGCTTGTGGGGCGGATTGATAACAATGAAGAAGCGGACGAGAATACTGATAAGAAGGAGTGACAGTATATGCCGGGGAAGCACACAAACCACCCTACGATCGCCTTTCGTCCAAGCCGCTGGGCAGCAAGCTTGTTCGAAACGCAGAATACTTTGAAGACGATTGCCGGAGAGCTGAGGTTTGGCAACCTCGCTTTGCGTGATGAGGACTTTGAGGATTTGCGATGCAATGTCCTTGCCCTTGCCGTGACCGTTGTTGATATACTCGACGGTGCAGCGTATCTCTTCAATAAGTCACCGCCAGATGGGCGCAAGAACCGGAAGATCGAGCAGGAGAAGGAGACATTGAAGGAAGCTTTAAAGAACAAGCTTCCGCTGACGATTTAGGTGTTGACTGTTTATCATAATTATGATACAATTGTGATAAACCGATTGAGAGGAATGGTGATCAAAATGAGAATACGTCCTGTGTCCGATCTGAGAAATAAGTTTACCGAGATCGAGAAGTCGCTATCGACCAACGAACCTGTTTTCTTAACGAAAAACGGTTACGGAGCAATGGTACTGATGAGCATCGAGAGGTTTGAGATGTACGAGAAGGGTATAAGCGAGACGGAAATAAAGCTGCTTGAAGCAGACTATCAGGCCGAGCATACCGATAAAAGGCTGAGCCATGAAGAGGTCTTTTCGAAATACAGAGGTACGGTTGATGAGTGAAAAATATAATGTTTCCTACCTGCCTTTGTTTGCAGCCGATCTTGATACGATATACATCTATATTCGTGACGATCTCGAAAACCCGATAGCAGCAGTGAGATTTGTGGAAAAGATAGAGGCGGCTATACTAAAAAGAGCGGAGTACCCGATCGGGTATGAGCCATATCGATCGACTGTAGAGCATGAGGATACATACTACAGAATTTATGTTGATAATTATACGGTGTTCTATGTCGTGAAGGGAAACACAATGGAGGTTAGACGGCTGATATACAGCCGCAGAAAATTAGAGGATATACTTTAAACAATATTATATGATGTTATACAACCACAGCCGCAGGCATTTTCGCCTGCGGCTTTTCTATTTGCAAAAAGGAGTAAAATTACTATGAGTGAAATATTGACTTGCAGCGTATGCGGCTGCGAACTTGAAGACGATTTTTACGAAGCAGAGGACGAGATTCTCTGCGAGGAGTGCTATTACGACGAAACCTTTCGGTGCGAGGATTGTGGTGAGAGATTCTTCAACGACCATCAATACGGAGACAACAATATTTGTTTGTGTGAGTCCTGCCGCAACGAAGATTATTATGTCTGCGCTCGTTGTGAGCGTTTAGTGTACAACGACGATGTATATTGGGACGGCGATGATCCGTATTGCTCGGACTGTTACGATGATGAAGATAACAGCTGCTATATTCACAGTTACGGCTATAAACCCGAACCAAGATTTTGCAAGTGCCACAACGAAAAGCGTATCCGTTATTACGGTGTGGAGCTTGAGATCGATCGTGGCGGCTGTGACGACGCATTTGCCGAGGAGCTTTATGATATTGCCAATGAAGATGACGATGTATTATACATCAAGTCGGACGGCTCTCTTTCCGACGGAATGGAGATTGTATCGCACCCGTGTACGCTGAAATATCACCGCACACGATTTCCGTGGGAAGATGTTATGCATAAGGCTGTACGGCTGGGCTATAGGTCGCATAATACATCAACCTGCGGACTGCACATACATATCGGCAAGGCTCAGCTTGGCGACAACATCGAGAAACAGGAGGAGGTTATCGGTCGTATTCTGTTCTTCTTTGAGTCCCATTGGAATGAGCTATTTAACTTTTCACGCCGCAGCGTGTATGCCGTTGACCGCTGGGCGGCAAGACAGGGCTACAGCGACCGCCCGAAAGATATTCTGGACAAGGCGAAAAAGAGCGGCAAGGGGCGTTATTGCTGCGTGAATATCACGAACTATGCGACGGTCGAGATAAGACTGTTCAGGGGGACTTTAAAGTACAATACATTCATAGCTTCGCTGGAGCTTGTAGACGAGATCTGCCGAAATGCTATCAGCCTTTCCGACAACGATATGCACAGCCAGTCGTGGAACGATTTTGTCACTAACATCGACCCCCGATTACACAGAGCTGATACAGTATTTGAAGGAACGCCGTTTGTATGTAAACGAACCGATAGATGCAGAGGAGGAATTGTAATATGTGTTCGATATTTGGATTTGTAAATTACGGTGACAAGGTGAAGGGATGGCAGTTGAAGGCGCTTGTAAAGGCGCTGTCGATAGAATCAGAAGTCAGAGGAAAAGATGCATCGGGAATAGCGTATGTAAAGAATGGCGAGATGACAATCTATAAGCAGGCAAAGCCGGCGCACAAGATGAGGTTCTACTTCCCAGCAGATACAAAGATCCTAATAGGGCATACCCGAATGACAACGCAGGGCAGCCCGAAGAAAAATTACAACAACCACCCGTTCTTAGGCCACACTAAGGACGGGTATTTTGCTCTTGCGCACAACGGCGTACTGTACAACGATAGTATGCTAAAGGGCAGCGAGGGGCTGCCCAATACCTACATCGAAACGGACAGCTATGTTGCCGTACAGCTGCTCGAAAAGTACGGCGAGCTGAATTTCGAGACGATTGCAAAAATGTCCGAGACTGTTTTCGGTAGTTTTGTGTTCACGATGTTGAGTGACGATAACACGCTGTATATCTCGAAGGGCGATAATCCTCTTTGTTTGCTTCATTTTAAGGAGCTGGGGTTGTATGTGTATTCATCAACAAAAGAGATCATGTCGAAGGCGATAGCTCGCTGTTTTCTCAAAAAGCATACCTTTGAGGGAGTGACAGTTGAAGATGGCGAGATCATTCGCATTGACTCAAAGGGGGAGTTGGAGCGTGGCTGCTTTATGGTCAACGAGAAATATTACGGGTATACATATGGATTAGGCAGACGACTTTCGTATTGGGACGATTACTGCGATTATCTTGACGACATGGGGCAGGGTGATCTGTTCGAGGTTTGCTCATCGTTCGGGCTGTCACAGGACGACTTGTTGCTGCTTTACGAAATGGGGTATGACGATGAGGAGATAGAGACGATGCTGTACGATACCGATCTGCTGAAACAATGTGTTGAGGAGGCTCGTGTCTGCATAAACGAGTACTATTGAAGGAGTGGTGATGATGGGGTATAAATTTGATTCGCAAAGGTACATTACTCGCGGCGTGGCGGCGGAGATACCGCTTGATATTCAGCTGATGCTGTTTGAAAGCATAGAGGTCATGCGCGAAAAGGTCGAGGAGCTTGATTGGCTGCAGGTTATGAAGCTCGAAGGAATAATTAAAGACGGCGTTAGTGTGTTGCGTATTGTGCATGTACAGGAGGTGCCGGAAGGCAGGGTGGAGTATTATCTGCCGTATGATTTCGAGTGTAAGCAGACTGTGTTTGTTATTGACGATGTGGATCACGTGACGATGCTGCTGGCGAGTGAGTATTGAGGATAGAGAGACTCCCCGGGGCGGTTGCTTCGGGGAGTTGGTTTTACGCTTAGTTATTTTTTAGTGACGATTGCTTTTTTGATTATGGAAGCAATAAGATTGTCATATATTATCAAAAAACGCACAAGATTGATTGACTGTTTTATCGTTTTATGCTATAATATTATACTAAATAATGGTAATTCGAGGTGGGATAATGAACAATTACACTCCGCATCAAGCTCGTTATTTCGCCGAGCAAATAGCACTTAAACGACCGGAATCGACCGCTGCCGGTCTCGCTTCAACAATGTCCGGTGTTAAGGTGGATTTGAATCCGCATCAGGTAGACGCAGCGTTGTTTGCAATGAAATCTCCACTAAGCAGCGGTGCGCTTTTGGCAGACGAGGTAGGACTTGGAAAAACAGTCGAGGCCGGTCTTGTGTTGGCTCAGTATTGGTCTGAAAGAAAACGTCATATATTGCTTGTTGTTCCTGCTTCTCTGCGTATGCAGTGGCGTTCGGAGCTTAGCGAAAAGTTTTTTATAGATTCTGTGATCATGGAATCTTCCGTTTATAACAAAGCCGTAAAAGAGGGCAACCGCTCACCATTTGACATTTACGGAAAAGTTGTAATATGCTCCTATAATTTTGCGTCGAGAAATTGCGATGAGCTTTGTCTTGTCCCTTGGGATCTCGTAATAATGGACGAGGCTCACAAGCTGAGGAATGTTTACAAAAGCTCCAACGTGACAGGCAAGCGTTTAAAAACCGTTTTACAGGCGGCGCACAAAAAGCTACTTTTAACGGCAACTCCGCTCCAGAATAATCTTATGGAGCTATATGGCTTGACGAGCCTTATTGACGATCACGTTTTCGGTGACGAGAAAACCTTCCGTGATATGTATCTTTCTGTAACAAACACTTCCCTCAGAAACAGAAATCTGCGTGACCGCCTGAAACATTTCTGCAAGCGAACTCTTCGTTCTCAGGTGACAGAGTATGTGCGATATACAAATCGAATAGCTATTCTGCAGGAATATGCGCCCACGAAAGTTGAGGAAGAGCTATACAATGGTATCTCTGCTTATTTGCAGACGGAAAAACTTTATGCTCTTCCTGCAGGGCAGAGAAGTCTGATAACAATGGTTTTGCGCAAGCTGCTTGCTTCGTCGTCATTTGCAATAAGCGGAACGCTTGAATCGCTGATCGCAAGGCTGGAGAACAGCTTGATAGGTATTGACAGCGAACTTTCGCTTGATGATTTTGATACATACGGCGAATACGATGACGATGATAAAGAGGCCCGTAATAAGGATCAGCAAAACAGGCTTGGTGATCCCGACGCTATAAATGCTGAGCTTGAAATACTCAGAGGCTTTTTGAAACTTGCTCAAAGCATTACAAGCAACTCAAAAGGCGATAATCTGTTGCTTGCTCTGCAGCAGGGATTTAACAAAATATCACAGCTTGGCGGTCAACAAAAAGCGGTGATTTTTACCGAATCGAAGCGAACGCAGCAGTATCTTTTCAATCTGCTGTCAAATAACGGATACGATGGAAATATTGTTTTTCTTAACGGAGAGAACAACGATGCAGTTTCCAAAGAGATATACGAAAAGTGGAAACAGCGTCATAAATCGGACGGTAAAATTTCCGGCTCTCGTTCGGCTGATGTCAAAGCAGCTATCGTTGAAGAATTCAGAGACCGGGCAAGTATACTTATCGGAACAGAGGCTGCCTCTGAGGGTATCAATTTGCAGTTTTGCAGTATTATAGTAAACTATGATCTTCCGTGGAATCCCCAGCGCATTGAGCAGAGGATCGGCCGCTGTCACAGATACGGTCAAAAGAATGACGTTGTAGTTATCAATTTTCTGAATAATAAAAATGCTGCCGACAGACGTGTCTATGAGCTTCTCGATCAGAAATTTGCTCTTTTCAGCGGCGTGTTCGGTTCTTCCGACGAGGTCCTTGGTTCGCTGGAGTCGGGAGTTGATTTTGAAAAGCGCATTGCCGAGATATATCAGAGGTGTAAAACGCAGGAGGATATACAGCGAGAATTCGACGAGCTTCAGGACGAACTTTCAGATCAGATCAACGAAAAAATGATTGAGGCGCGTCATTCAATTCTCGAAAACTTTGATGAAGAGGTTGCAAGCCGGCTTTCTGACTGTCAGCGTGATACCGTTGCAGGGCTTGACAGGTTTAGTCAGTGGCTGTACTATTATTGCATTGCACACGGTTGTGAGCCGCTCAGCTCCACGAGACTTGGCATTAACGGAAGCATTTATAATTTGAACTGGAAAGATGCGGAAGTACACGGCGATGTATTTTTTCGCCGTGAGAACAATCTTGTTAAGGCTTGGCTTGACAGAACATTTGAAGAAGAGATCGCTCCGGCATTAATCGAATTCGATTATACATCATCAGATAGAAAGGTATCATTT
Source organism: uncultured Clostridia bacterium (assembly GCA_946186535.1). Lineage (GTDB taxonomy): Bacteria > Bacillota > Clostridia > Oscillospirales > Acutalibacteraceae > RUG592. Next base: position 2,544 of record CAMHNT010000034.1, on the reverse strand, counting down.
TTTGAAGATCAGCCGGGATTATCCGGTATTGTTTCAATTGATAAAGTCTCATACAACGGAGTAGGGACGCAGGAGCACCTTGTATTTACAGCTCTTACCGATGATGGAAGAAACCTTGACGATGATCTTGTGAACAGGCTGCTTGAACTGCCCGGACGGGTGATAGATGACCGATGCGAGGAAGCCGAACATTTTATGCAGCTTCGTGAAAGCCGTATAACGGCGCAGCGTGAAATGATCGAAAACGCAAACAAGAAATACTACCTTGAAGAATGTGAAAAGCTCGACGCATATTCCGAAGAATTGAAGGAAGGCCTTGAGCGTGAGATCAAAGAGCTGCAAAAGACGATTGCTGACAAGAAAAAGGAATTCAAAGCAAGCACCGACAGACCTCTTGCAGAGATGATAGAGATGAAGGAAGTAATCAACAAGCTTGAAGCAAAGCGTAAAAAGATGCGGCGTGATCTTTACGACCGGCAGGACGAGATCGACGAGGAAAACGCACGCTTACAGGAAGAAACAAGACGAAAATTAGAAGGAAGAATCGTGACAGAACACATCATGACAATTTCATTTAGGGTTATTTAATGGAGAAAATATGGATAAAATAAAAATTGCAAAGGCAATGGAAGAATTTGATAAAATTATACAGAAAAATGAAGAGATCGAATTCTGGTATGCACGTGAACTTATGCCTTTATTGGGATATGAGCGTTGGGAGAACTTTGACAAAGCTATAAATCGTGCGATGGAATCATGCGAAACCGCCGGAATGGAGATTTCTGATCATTTTCGTGAGGTCACGAAAATGATCACCATTGGCAAAGGGGGGAATCGTGGAGTAAAGGATTATATGCTTACCCGTTATGCCTGTTATCTTATCGCGCAGAACGGCGATGTAAAAAAAGAAGAGATTGCGTTTGCGCAAAGCTATTTTGCTGTACAGACAAGGAAGCAGGAATTAATAGAAGAACGTATTGCCTACATCGAAAGAACAGAAGCACGGACAAGACTGCGTGAATCTGAGAAGCGTCTTTCACAGAATATTTATGAGCGTGGAGTAGATGATAAAGGTTTTGGCAGAATTCGCTCTAAAGGGGATCAGGCATTATTTGGCGGTAGGTCTACGCAAGAGATGAAGAAAAAATTAGGAATTAAAGAGAATAGACCGTTAGCTGACTTTCTCCCGACTTTGACAATTGCAGCTAAAAACCTTGCTACAGAAATGACAAACTATAATGTTGAAGAAAAAGATTTGCAAGGAGAAAAGGCAATTACAATAGAGCATGTACAGAATAATTCGTCTGTTAGGTCAATGCTTGGCGAAAGAGGTATTAAGCCTGAAGAACTGCCTGCGGCTGGTGATATTAAGAAGCTTGAAAGACGCGCTAAAACTCAAGAGAAGAAGATGATTGAAAACACAGGAAAGTTCCCCAAACAAGACAGAGGTGACGATAATGGCGAATCAGAAACTTGAACTCACCTGGGTAGGCAAGGACGAGCAGCCACGGGTTGAGCCGAGAATACTGCTGCACGACCCGTCAAAGGATTACGGCGACAGCGACACGGAGAATATGCTCATACACGGCGATAATTTGCTTGCACTGAAAGCGCTTGAACAGCAGTATTCGGGGCAGGTGAAGTGTATCTATATCGACCCGCCGTATAATACAGGTTCGGCATTTGAGCAGTATGATGATAATTTGGAGCATAGTACATGGCTTTCCTTGATCTATGCACGATTATTAATACTGAAAAATCTGCTTTCGGAAGATGGTAGTATTTGGATTAGTATTGATGATGATGAAGGTCATTATTTGAAAGTGATTTGTGATGAAATTTTTGGACGGTATAATTTTATTGAGGAAGTTGTATGGCAGAGATCTTTTTCACCGATCAACTTAAAGAAAACTCTGTCAAGGTGTCATGATCTTATTTTGGTATATGCTAAAAACAAAACTCCTAATTTTGAATTAAACAAGTTACCAAGAACTTTAGAAGCAAATTCTCGTTATAAAAACCCGGATAACGATTCTCGTGGACCATGGACATCAGGAGATTTATCTGTTGGTCCAAGAGTTGAAGAAAACGTTTATGAAATAATTACTCCTTCGGGAAGAAAGGTTCTGCCACCTGATGGGTATTCATGGCGGTTATCGAAAGAAAGATTTAATGAGTTTGTAAGGGATAATCGTATTTGGTTTGGTGACAAGGGAAACAATACTCCTCGCATTAAGAGATTCCTTTCTGAGACCAGGCAAGGTATTGTTGCTATGACGTTATGGAGTAGAGAAGAGGTCGGAGATAGTCAGGAAGCCAAAAAAGAAGCAAAATCATTTAATTCAAAATCAGTGTTCGCTACCCCTAAACAGGAAAGATTAATTGAACGTATTCTCTCATTGGGAAGCAACCCCGGCGATTTAGTTCTCGACAGCTTCCTCGGCAGCGGCACTACCGCCGCAGTTGCTCACAAAATGGGCAGAAGATATAGGCAGATAGTCAAGTCAAGTGCAACACTTTTTAGAAAGGAACTCTAAGGGAGAA
>CAMHNT010000033.1 GCA_946186535.1 uncultured Clostridia bacterium | reverse complement strand
CGAAATGTATCCACAAGCTTTATTCTCGCCAAACTATCGAAAATTGTATCAGAATGGTGTTTGCCATTATCCATAAGACAACGACTCCTTAAGTTATTTTGGTAATGTGGTAGTTGTACTGTAACTCATTTTTCAGTCGCTGTCTTTACTTGTTTTGTACATTTTTTAATTTGCTCATTTATAGTATTAAAAAAAGAATAAACATTTATCTTTTTATTATACCATTTATACTGTCACAAAAAAGTCACAAGATTATACTTTCAGCTCTTTCTAAATGTAAATAAATTGTGAATTTCAAAGTGTTTCCCTTTGTCAGACCATGTCGCAATTATAAGAAACCACTTTATTTTTTGAAAAAGCATTCAACAAGACGGCGCGCCTTATAAACCCACCAATCGCAATCCCACTGCTCTGGATCTGTTGTTCTGGGTAGAATAGTATAAAAGCAGCACCTTTGATCAGGAAGGTACAAACCGACTGCACATTAAAGATTCACTCATAGCTTCTGATCTTTTACAATAAAAAAAGATCAAACAGCCTGCACACGCAGGAAAAATTTTGATGTGCTGAACAAATTAAAACTCGATATACAGTCAGGCTTAATAATGTGCATGAGTGATGAGCTCATTCATATAACAGAGATTTGTGGTATTGCCCCATATCGGTAATGTAAAAAAAATGATACGAGCCGCTGAAATGCGGCTCGCTTTTGCTTCACTAACTACTATATCATATTCTCTCAAAAGTTTAAGGCAATAACTAAAATAGCCTGCAATTACGTGGCATACCCATACAATAAGCCGGTAATTGCAGGCATATATTAATGCATTGCAATAATTCGTTGTATTACTAAAACTGTGACACCCGAAGCTTACAGTCCCAGCTCCTCGTCAATTTTTTTACTGATCTGCTCGTCAATGGCGTTCATATAAGGAGCCGCATAATCTTCTCGGCTGACCTCGGTGTAGCCACTCAGATCAAACAAACCGGAATCACCGCTGGAGCTGATGCTGAAATCCATGTACTGATCATAAAATGGTGCTTCTCTTATCAAGCATACATAAAGCCTATATGCTTGATACTCTGCATCACTACCAACTCCAAATGTATATAATTCGCCAAACAAATCACCCAACACAATTTCATTTGAAGTCAAATCCGCAAATGGTTCAGGAAATGTCATATTTTTTTCTTCCGCTCCGATAAAAACAACTTCACCGCTGCTGTTAAATGCGATGTTTATGTTTTTTTCATATTCATTCTCGCCCAACTGCAATGACCAATGTCTCATTGTTACTTTGTAGGTTTCAACGTAATATTCACTTCCGTTGATTTCGTCTGTGCCGGAGGAAACAAAAGACCATTTTTTCGGATTGAAACTATTAAATGGTTCAACACAGCCGATTCCCCCCACCTCATTATCTATATAATATGTTTTCAATTTGGGATCAAAGTAACAATAAGAATTCGTTATACCATCACTCTCAGCTTGGTAATAAGTGAAATAATAATATTTATATACGTTTTGATATTCTTCTTTTTCATACTCACTGTAAAGTGGTGCCGCTTTGGTATTTCTTGCCATTCCATAAAAAACCTTATTTTTTCCGTCATCTGAAAAAGCCGTTACCATTTCATCAGTATAACCGTTATACATCTTAATAGACATAGTTTTCTTCTGTTCTATATCATTAAGTATATCCTCAAACCGATGCTCGCCCTCTGCCGGCTTATAAAGCTCAGCAGGTATTTTGGATGTGACGGAGCTTGCATCGAAGATGCTTTCGTTGCCGCCGTCGCTGCCACTGCTTTCGGCTGAATTGACTTCTTTGCCGTACTCGTTACTCTCTGTCTGTCCGACCGATTCCGAAACGATTGACGACGATTGATCTTCGCTGTTTGTGCCGGTCGTTTTGCTGCAGGCGGCAAGCATCGTCAGAGTCAGCGCAAGAACGGTAATGGCCGCTGTAATTTTTTTCATTGTTTGCCACTCCTTAGGGGTTACATATTTGCGCCGAAATACTGTGCGTCGAGTGACCAGTCATCCGGGTCTGCGGCGTGCAGTGCGTAATATCTGTCCTCGCAGTACTGTCTGTAGCTTTCACGTTCCTGTTCCTCCCGCTTCGCTCTTTCATGGGCTTCCGCCTCCTTGTTTGCGAAGTATTGATTAAGCTCCTGCTGCGCCTGCTCGGCGGATTGCGGATTGTAATCATCGACGCTAAGATTATTCGCAAGAAAAATACCGCCTATAATCGCCATAACACCCAAAGCAAACCCCAAAAATTCCTGACTTTTTTCGATACTTACTTCTCTGTCATAAGTGACCTCATTGTCCCAAAGACGTGTGGGACCGCTTACGCCGTCAATGGCTGTGCCGTAGCCGTGAATTGCCGTGCCTGCCTTGAGAAGGGTTCCCGATGCGTCATACTCGGCAAACTCTACAGTGCCCTGCAAACAGTCCTTCTCGTAGTAGCCGGTTTCATAATAACGCATGGTGCGGTAATCTCCCTCGTATGTTTCCTCATACTGAGTACCTACGCCGTCCTTAAGTCCCATTTTCATCTCACCCGAATAATCCTGAAGATAGGTGCGGACTCTTGAGCCGTCTGTGTTCAGCAGTGTATATTCGGAGTAAAACTGACCGTTTCCGTAGGGAACTCCGCCTTTCCACTCGCCCTCGTATTGATAATGGTTGATCTGCCAGTCTTTGTTGAGTTCTTCGAGAAGACCATCGCCGACAAATGTTCCGTAGCCGACAGGTCCTGCGCCCTTCCAGTCGCCTGTATAACTGCCGTAATAGCGGTAGAAGCACAGTGGAAAATTTTCAACATGAATAGTTTCCGCATGACAGTCGTGCTGCATAAGATCGTAAACCTTCTGCTGCAGTTCATCGATCTTGTCGATATAGGCATTCTTGTCTTCGGTTGTTTCCTTCAGATGCTTGAACGCTTTTGCGATAGCTATCATATACTTCATAGCTTCCTCGCATTGGCTGCAGCTTTCGGCAATGCTGTCAAAGGATACATCTTCAATGGTTACGGAAACCCCGCTTGAGCCTGCTGATTCCGTCATGCTTTGTATATCTGCCTGCGACTCGCCTTGTATACCTGCCTGGGACGCGCTTTGTATGGCTGATCGCGGCACGTTATGTTCGGTTGATTTCGAGCTGTAATCCGTGTCATTGTCCGAGCAGGCTGAGAGCATACTCATTGTCATTGCGACAGAAACAATAACAGCCAGGATTCGTTTGAAATAATTAAAGGTTTTGTTGTTCATATTCTTCCTCCTTCTGAAAATAAAAATCAAAATATACCGAAAAACACGAAGCTCCGAAGGTCGTATAAAGTGCGTTATTCATCTGAGTAGGATTCTGTATCGGAGCTTCGCAGTTTTTAAAGTGAAGTAATGGAACAGATCTGACGTTCCCTCCTGCACTGAAAATATAATATCACAAAATGCAGTTAAAATGTTGAAATTTGTCGTGAACGACATTTCAGGCATCGTGAACAGCATAAACTGAAAATCACAGTCCGTCCGTTTACAATCAAAAACAGAACTCCGAAACCGCGTGCTAACGCAGGCTTTCGGAGTTCTGTTTCTGATAGGGTGTTCAGAAAGGTTTTTATTCAAGTATTACCGTCAGTAACGAAAGATTATCGTTATCCTTGTCCGTTCTCTCCATAATCCGTATTATCATAAGCTCCGCCCATTGCTTTGCATTTTCGGATTTTAGAAAATCAATAAGTATCTCTTCATCACGCAGGTATTCCCATGCGCCGTCGGAACAGAGAAAAAATGCGTCCTCCTGCTCCAGTGCAACGTCCGATGTATAAACCTCCGGCTCATATCGGTCTTCGCTGCCGAGAGTCCTCAGAAGTCTTGACTGATCCTCGTCCGTGGCGAGCTGTTCGCGTGTAATTTCTCCTGCCTTATACTTTTTGTAAGCAACCGAGTGATCATTTGTATAAGCACGAAGCTTGTTTTTATGTATAAAATAAACACGTGAGTCACCCGAATTCGCCCAGACAGCCCTGCTGTCCTTTACAGTGAGTGCTGCAACAGTTGTTTTCATGACTGCATTTTCGGCTTTTTGAAGCTCAAGTATGCTTTGGTTGGCTGCTGTTATTTTGTCCGTAAGTTGCCGTGAAATATCTTCCTCTGCGGCATTCCAATCGGAGGTTATCGCTCTGACCGCAGCCGACGACGCCTCCTCTCCGAGCAGATGTCCTCCGAGTCCGTCAGCAACAACAAAAACTCCGCCGCTGTCCGAGCAGCAGCTGCCGACAGAATCCTCGTTGTAGCTTCTTCCTCCCTTGCTTGTATATTCAAAAACGTCAAATATCATTTATTGTACCACTTCCACCTTGAGTATGTTCGCCTTATCGCCTACATAAAAGCTGTCGCCGGGCTTCAGGTTTACGGGGGTGTTCGCGTTAATCTTAAGACCGTTTATGAGGAATGTTCCGTAGGAAGAATTGAGGTCTGTCAGTGTAAACATTCCCGTCCCCGAATCGAAGTAAACCGTACAGTGCTTGCCGCTGACTCCCGTTGTTCCCTTATCGTATACGATCTGGCAGCAGGAAGGATCTCTTCCGACTGTAACGGGCGCCTTGCCTACCGGAAACAGCTTGCCGTTATGCTGTGCGGACATGGAGCGAATAACCGCCTTTTGCGCCGCCGGAGCCGGGGTATCGGAGGTTTTTCCCGAAGCCGCTTTGATTTTCTTGAAAAAGTCCGGAACGTTCTTTTTCTTCTTTATTACGGCGAATGCACCGCCGCCCACAGCAGCTGCGGCAATCACAATTATGACAGCAGCTGCAGCTGCTCCCGAGCCTGCTTTTGCCTTCTGATACGGAATATCGTTTTTTTCAAGGAATCGCATAAGCTCGGTTGAGCTTATTGCATAATAGTCTACTTCTGTTAAAGAGTCATCGCCGCGATTGAACGCAGTATTGGTATTAACACCAAGTACATCCCCGTTCTCCGAAACAAGAGGACCGCCCGAGTTTCCGTGCTGGATCGTGGCGTCAACGGCAATTCTTTCAACACCCTTGCCCTCATTCATAACAAATTTATTTATAGAGCCCCGATGAACCGTTACGTCGTCCACTCCGTACTGACTTGCTCCGGTTAAAACATTGTCGGCATTTCCCGGGAAGCCTACCGTATAGACCGTTTCTCCAACCATATTCTCCGTCGGCTCGGCTATTTTTAGAGTGTGTCTTTTTGGGGTACCATCTCTCAGCCTTAATACGGCAAGGTCAACCTTGTCTTCGTCACCGTAGCAATCTACGTATGCAATGTCATAATCGTCCTGCGAATAATAAACTCTCAGCTCACAGCTTTCCGCCGTCAGAACGGAGTATAAGCCGCTTGCCGAATCATAGTCTATCAGGTCAAAAAATTGTTCTCCCTCGTTTGCATTCAGATAACTGTCGATAACGTGTTCGTTTGTTACGATATACTGAGGCTTTTCCGAAGAATCACCGACAAAAAATCCCGAACCTGCCCCATAGTCCATATCACCGTAGGTTTGATAGACCTGATCTGACGTTATAGATGCGCTAAGGTCGTATGTAGCGAATGCGTATGCTCCATTCAGGTGAAATACAACAGCCACAACGCCGCTCTTGACGTTGTCGTCAAATGCATGAGCGGTGATATTCGCAAAGCCCGACAGAAACAGAGTCAGAGCCGCCACTATCGCCGCCGATGAACGAAGTGCTTTCTTTTTCATAAATATGTTTACCTCTCAATCTTTGGAATCACAGGCACTGAACAAGAAGTGCCGTATAGTTGTCCTGATTTGGTCGGGAATGCTCCACAAGCCGCTGTTCAAGCTGATGGCAGGCTTCCTGTCCCGACTGATAGCAAAGTGCGTCAAGGATTTCCTTTTCTCCGAGAACTCCTCCGACTCCGTCGGAGCAGGCAAGTAGAACGTCGCCCTTCTGTAGATACATCGGTCTTACAGAGCAGTCAACCTCAGAAAGTCCCGGCATTCCCAGAAACTGAGAAAGCGCAGCCGCCTCAGGGTCTTCTCTGCACTCCTGCGGGTCGAAATATCCTTCTCTGATATTTTCAAGATACCGCTGATGACAGATATTATGCTCCGTGTTAAGGCGATACAATATTCCGTTTCTCATGAGATAGAAAAAGCTGTCGCCCACGCTTGCAAAGTACAGCCGCTCATGAAGGATAATCCCGACAACCGCCGTGCTGCCGCCGTCACCTTCAAGAAGATTCTCGACCTCCTCCGAAGCTTCGAAAACGCTTTCCCTGAGCTGTTCGGCAATTCTTCCTCTCCTGTCCATCCCTGTAAAAAAGCTGCGGAAGCTTGCGACTGCCGTGTCGCTGGCGAGCTTGCCGTCCTTCATGCCGCCCATTCCGTCACAGACGGCGAACATCAGACCGTATTCGTCATAAAGCCGCTCGTCAAGAGCATTCATAACGGTGAACGAATCCTCCTGTCTTTCCCTTGCTCCGACTCCCTGAAGATTGGAAACCGTATACCGCAGCTTTCCGTTTGCTTCCGATTCTGGGGAAACGGTGACGTCCCTTTTCCTGTTTTTTTTGAACCACGCCATTTTACAAACCCTGCTTAAAGCCTTTCTGCCATGTGAATTTGTCGTTGCAGAAAGGAACGAATAACAATTTGCAGTCGCCGAATTCGATTATGTCATAAGCCGTAAGAGCCGTGGGAACATAAACGGGTTCTTCGTTGAGATAAATCGTATTTGTACTTTCAGCCGGTATAAGATAGAAAGCGTTGTGTTTTTCGTCATAGGCAAGTCTTGCGTGATTTTCTCTCGATATCGTTGAGTCGCCCTTGATGCAGATATCCATTTTTTCGCTTCTGCCTACTGTATTGTTCCTGCCGTAAATTCTGTAATCCTTTCCCTTTTCGGGACCCTCGAAGCACACGAGCCAGCCTACGACAGGCTCAAAGCTCATTCTTTTCTGGAAAACGCCGACGGTCTTTCCCGTGTCGCTCTCAGACTGCTGCTTTCTGTAGCTCATAGGTGCAACGGTTGCGCCGATATCCTCGCCCTGAGAGGGAGACTGAGCCGCTCCGAACCCCACTGTTTTTCCGATATCCGGGCCGCCGAAATTGATCCGGTTGCCGCCTCCCTGACAATACGGACAGCTTGCATACTGGTCTGTGTCGTAAAGATGTCCGTTTCCGCATTCCTATACTGCCATTTTTGTTTTCCTCCTTATTTTTCGTTCGTTTACGATATTTCCACAGTGACAGCTGATGACAAGCGTCAGTTGTCATGATAATACGAGATATACATTTTTTCCTCGTCGTTATAACTCATATAGTATGTTGTTGTACGATCTCCGCGGTCAAACATATTTACGCAGTATCCGAGACCTTCAAAAATATTTTTGTATAACAGCTGTCCCTCACCACTGATTTCACAGCAGTATATTGCCATGATTTCAGAGGAAGAACTATAAATGAGGAAATCCAGTTTGTTGCCGATAGCGTTAAGCTCATACGGATAATCATAATTCGGTATAAAGTCAAGTACATTCCAGTAAGGCGCTTGGTTGGAATTTGTAAAACTCGTATTAAATTGGCAGAGGTTCATTCCGGAATCGGAATCACAAAGAGCAAACAAATTATCTCCGCTTGCAACAATATCATAAAACGAATCCGAAGTCGATGCCGTATTGATACAGTCGGAATCCGGATGACTGAAATTATCTGCCGGCGTCCTGTAGATTGTCGAATAACCGTCGCTGCTCTCGCCTATGTAAAACAGATTGCCTCCGCTGAATGTTATTTTTTTCCTGTCGTCTATCTCAATATACTCCTCCTCGGCTCCCGTTTTTCTCGATACACGGTAAAGTTTGCCGTCCGCGTACACAAAATAGCAGCCGGAAGCCACATACAGGCACTCTATATCGGAATATTTTTCAAGCTCGGAAATAGTGGTAGATTCGGTTCCAGCCGAAATATCCTGCATATAAGCGTTTCCGTCATACAAGAAGTACAATATACCATTGTGATACGACAGAGAGGAGAAAACTCCGCTCTGTTCGGTGAAAAGATATCCGCTTGACGTTGTGTTGGTATGAAGAGCATGCTGATTTTCGGTCGCCCAGAACATCTGGTTGTTTTCCATTGCAACGGTAGCGCAGTTCTTGATGTTTCCTGCCGTGTTTCCGACTATCTCCAGCTCCGCTTGAGTATATACAGGTGGTACGGAAGAGATTTGCGGTGTGTTGTCTTCCCCCGCCGAGGACGCTGATTCCGAGTACGGGTCAGCCGATGAAAGCTCGGCGTCCTCACCGTAATCTCCCGAGGTGCTTTCGCTTGTCGTGGTGTCGTCCGAGGTGTATGAATTTGACGGATCGGTTTTGCCCGAAAAGCCTCGACCTACAAAAAACGTAACCAGCACGACGCAAATCACCGCTGCCGAAGCACCTATAAGCTTCGTTTTGTTTTTCTTTTTTCTGGGCGCCTCAACGTAGGTCGGAGAAGGGACAGCCTGTTCTGACGTACTCCTTTCGAGGACAGCCGCCGAATCGGAATGACGGTGTTACCTATTGAGGAAGCGATATTTTGCTGTGTGGTCGGTACGGAATTCTGCTTTTCCTCCGCCTTTTTATGATACGCTTCCGATACCTGATGCTGTGCGTCGGAAACCTTTTTCTTCATGGAGCCGGCGGCAGATGCAATAGCTTTCTTTGTGGCTGCACCCGTATGTATCAATGCATTTTTAAGCTCGTCAACCGAGCTGTCGGCGGTCTGCCCGTTGGGATTTGCATAAGCTGTGGGCTGAGATACTGACGGCTGCGGAGGTATAGCAGGCACATAATAAGGAGTCTGCGGCACTGCTGCAGCTTCATTCAGCAGAACGTTTTTAAACTCAGCCATTGTCTGAAAGCGGTCGGCAGGCTGTACATTCAAAGCCTTGAGAATCGCGGTTTCCTGATACTCAGTGACAGAAACTCCGAGATTGTGCGGCGGAACAAGGTCGTCCTCGTCAAGCCTATCCACGGAATCGGGCGGACGCTTGCCTGTTATCGCAAAATAAAACGTTGCTCCAAGACTGTAGATATCGGTAAAAGGACCTTGTTTTCCTCGTCTTGTGTACTGCTCCTTGGGGGCAAAGCCGTGCTTGAGGATAACGTCAAGACTGCGGCTCTTGTCGCCCAGACTGTATCTCGCCGCACCGAAATCCAGAAGCATAATCTTGCCTTCGTTTGTGATATAGATATTGTCGGGAGTAACATCTCTGTGGACTATGCCTTTACTGTGAACCGCCCCGAGTGCGTCCATTACGGGGATAAGTATATTTTTTGCTTCTTCAACGGTGATCCTGCCGCCCTTTTCCTTGAGGTATACGTCAAAGCTTTTTCGCTCAATATAGTCCATAACAAAATATGCCGTTCCGTTTTCCTCAAAATAGGTGTAAACACGGACAATGTTTTCATTTCCAATAAATTGGGCAAGCGTCTGAGCTTCCTGAAGAAAGCTTTCTTTTCCGTACACAAAGCTGTCGGTGCGCTCTCCCGGATAGGAAATAACGGTTGTCATTTCTCTGTATGCAAGCGTGTCGGGAAAAAACTCCTTAACGGCAACGCTCTGATTTGTTTTGTAATCCTTTGCTTTATATGTAATGCCGAAGCCGCCCTGTCCGAGGACCTTTTCAATAGTATACTGACCTGCCAGTATAGTTCCCTCCGGCAGCGCCAGAGGATATTTTTCGTTCATTGACATTTATTACCCCTCTCTCTTTATGTGACTGGTCAGGGCAACACCGCACAAAGAACATCCGACGTTTTTGCACTCAATTCGATTATAAATTTCCCGCCCCGTTCACTGCAAATATAATATCACAAATACTATTAAAATGGTGAAATTTGTCGTGAACGGCATCTCAGACGTCGTGAACAGCAGTTATAATCTGTAAAATTAGGAAAACAGTATTGAATTTGTTGATTTCTGTCGATTATATCTAGTATAATGAATTAATTTAATTTGTGAACTCGGAGGGATTCTGATTATGGATACTATACTGTTTTATACAATTATTAACATATTTCATATTGTGCAGAAAAACGCCATATTTTAAAAATATGGCGTTTTTTCACTTAATGAAGAAGGTAATGTTATGGAGAAATATCAATACTTCAAATAAAGAAAGGATTGATAAAAATGTGTACTTCTTTTTATTACGGGTTATTCCTTGCACTTGAATGCTTATTAAAATAATAAATAATTTGATAAAGATATGCACCGTATCATGGAACAATGTTCCATGATACGGCTGAGATAACAAAACCGCACGGTTGCTTTTTTAATTTTTTATTTCTGCCTTCATCCTTTAATTTGGAGAGAAGCATAATCAGAACGCTTCCGAATTCACGAATGACATAAGAGCGTTTCGGAAATCCTTTTCCTTCGTACGTCCCACAGGCAGCACGGTTCCGCCAGCAACGGTAATGTCCCTTCCCGAAATAGCGGTGACCTTTGAAAGCGATACTATGTAGCTTCGGTGTATCCTGAAAAAGCCGTCGTTTTTCAGACGATTTTCATAGTCGTTAAGCTTTCCGCGAATCTCGAATCTGTCTGAAATGGCGTAAATAATAATTTTCTGATCCTGAGCTTCAATGAAAACGATATCGGAAAATCTTATCTTGTACTCGCCCTCGCCTGTCTTTACCCATAAAAACCTTTCGTTATGCTGTTTTTTGATAACATAGTCAATGACCTCGCGGATATCTCTCTCCGAAGCAGGCTTCGTAAGATATCGAAGAGCGTTTATGCCATAGCCCTTCAGAGCGTATTCGACATGACCCGTCAGAAAAACAATATATATCTCTTCGCTGAGTTCCCTGAGTTTTCCGGCGAGAGAGATACCATCCAGTCCGGGCATTTCGATATCAAGAAAAACTATATCATATTGTTTCCGGCCGAAGTTCTTCAGAAGCATTGTGCCGTCGGGAAATTCATCAACAATTATGTCAAGGCTGCTGTAAAGCCTGTTTACTATATCTATAAAGTCGGAAATGAATCTGTTTTCATCATCACAAATTGCAATACGCATATAAAAAACTCCTGTAAATCACAAAAATAATAGAAGATTGAAATAATTATATAACATATAAGAAACAGAAATCAACAGATTTCGTTATGCGGTAGCGTTGATATTACCACTTATATGTTTTTGATTTTTTCAGCAGAGCAGTGAAAAAACGTGTAAAGGCTGATTTTTTTATTCCGAAAGCCTTTCCGTATCCGATATTGTTTTGTTGGGATTTTTTTGCAGCTTCGGATTTGTTATATTTTGGCATTCGGTCAGACCTTGTTTGTATCGGTTCACCGCAGCAAACGCAGTATCCCGCTCGGCTGCTCATCTGTTTTCCTCATTTTCTGCAGTAGAGAATCGGCACGAATGATTACCTCCTTAAAATACTCTTTTATTTTGTGCTGCTGTTCTCTGCACTGATTACATAATATCACAAAATCATACTTTATATCGAAAAATGTCGTGAACGGTATTTCAGGTATCGTGAACAGCATTGCAGTCTGTACGCTTTGGAAATATCGTGCGGTATTTGTTGATTTCCGTCGATTATACCTGTATAATAAATTGAGGCAATTTTTAAATTCGGAGGGATTTTGATTATGGATGATATAATAATTAAAGCATTTCCCCTTATAATAATGTCAACGTCGGGAGTATTTTTTGTTCAGATCTTTCATGATCCGGAAATAAGATTTACAAAATTAAAGCTTGCCGTTATTACCGTATTGATCACGTTGATATGTTTGATAAACTATGTTTTGAACGGCTGCAGCAATGAGCCTTTAGACTTAGGATTCACGTGTTTGCTTTTAATCATACCCGTAATAGAGCTATGGAAGAGAAAACTCAAAGAAATGAGTATTCGCTACGTCCTGAAAAGTTATTTTATTCTCAGCTTAGCAAATGTATTAATAACATTACTATCGTTTATGATTACGTATGCACTTACTTTTTATGTGGATTTTGGAAATTATGACAGACTGAATATAGAAAACGTTATCATGATTGTTCTTATATTCGTTTTTAATGCATGTATGTATTTTTTCTTTGTGAGAAGAAATATCGAAGCACGCTTCAGTATTTCCGACAAGCTCCTGATTTTCTCATACTTTATTTTGCTTTTCTATATAGATACTACCAATATTAATTTAACGATTTCTTTGGGCGATAACATTAAGGTGTCGGTTGCTCAGGAGATTTTGATTTTTGTAATGATAATTGCATTGCCTGCTTTTATTTTTAAAAATATGCAGAGTAAATATTACAACGAACTGAGTGCGCGAAACGAAAGATTTCTTGAGGCAGAGCTTACAGCTTCGAATATTTACCGTGAAGCACAGAAGGATACCCGTGCGTTCAGACACGATATCAACAACAATCTAACGGTAATTTCGGCTCTTATGCAAGAGAAGAAATACTCCGAGGCGGAGAAATACATAAACGAGCTTCGAGGCATAGTTTCGTCGCTTTCACAAAGGATCTCAACGGGTGACGAAATGCTTGATTCGCTTGTTTCATCAAAGCTTCCCGATCTTGACAGAAAGGGTATAAGGATTACTGTAAGCGGTGTGGTTGATGGCGGCTTAGGCTGGAAGGCAATAGACATCTGTGCCGTTTTCGCAAACCTGATAGACAATGCCGCAGAAGCATGTGAACAGGTTGAAAATCCCGATGACAGATACATAACCATGTCGTTCAGACAAACCGAGTTCCAGCGTATAATCACCGTTGCGAACAGCGTCGCTATGGATGTTGACTGTACTACACTTGAGGAGAGCGTACATTATACCTCGAAGCCGGATAAGAAAAATCACGGCTACGGTCTTAAAAATATACGCCGCGCACTCGATAAATACGGTGCGATGATGAAGCTTGAATGCAGCGGAGACGAATTCAAGACAACTATAGTTACGATGAAATGAATTAAGGAACCACTGATTAAATCACGTCCTACGGACTGAGTACCCAACTTGCTTGCATCTTTTCGTCAAATTGAACTCAAAATCCTTGAAATACGTCAGTATTCCTGTGGATTTTTCGTCCAATTTGCCTGAAAATCTGACGGCGCAATTTGGGCACTCGATTTAATCAGTGCTTCCTTAAAAATACACATCGTACCGCAGAATATTTTTTAGGCAATACCGCACAGAGATTTTGCCCAAGATGTGCAAGCAGCACACCAAGAGGGCAAGCCAACGGCGCAGACCAATTGGATTGTACTTCAAATGCCCTTGGGTACCGTCAGGCGTCTTATGCACTCTCTTGATAAAAATCTACTGCGCATCTTCGGCACAATCTC
>CAMHNT010000032.1 GCA_946186535.1 uncultured Clostridia bacterium | reverse complement strand
ACATACCAAGACTCGTCTGTGTACACCATTTTTATAAATACATATCCCGGGAAAATCTTGCGTTCAACCTCTTTTGCTTTTCCGTCGGTTATTTCCTCAACGATCTCCGTAGGAACCTTGATATCATCAAAAAGGTGATGAAGATTTCTGTTCTCTACAGTTGTTTGAAGATTCGAAGCAACCTTGTTTTCATAGCCGGAATAGGTATGAACGACATACCATCTGAATTCCTCTGATGACATAGAATATCATTCCTTTCGGTGTTTAACTTAATCAGACGTTACCCTAAATGTCCATGATGAGTCTAAGCAAAGCGATGAGACCCGTATCAAGAACGTAAATGAACAGTCCGAGCACAATAAGAACTATGAGTACGATACCCATATTTCTGAATGTAGCATTTGGAGTTGGCCATACGATCTTCTTGATCTCGCTTTTGCATTCCCTGAAGTACTTGGAAATTCTTGCAAAGACTGATGGTTTCTTTTCCGATGGCTTCTTTTCAGACGATTTCTTGTCCGTTTTTGCCGATGATTCGGACTTTTTCGAAGAACTCTTCTTCTCTTCGTCCAGATTCGACTCGGCTTTCTTTTTCTGAGCCATAGTGTAACCCTCCGTTACTTACTTCGTTTCCTTGTGCAGAGTGTGCTTTCTGCAAAATCTGCAGTACTTGTTCATTTCAAGTCTGTCGGGATCATTCTTCTTGTTCTTCATGGTGTTGTAGTTGCGCTGTTTGCACTCCGTGCAGGCTAGTGTAATTTTCACTCTCATTGTAGCGGCACCTCCGTTTTTCCGGTAATTTTAGCCTCCCTCAAAAAAGGCACAAAAATAAACCCCTTTCGAGGTATATAAATTGTAACACAGATTTCCCGTTCTGTCAAGATAAATAAAATTATTTTTTAAGCGAAGCCCGTTAAAGTTTCGGTCCAGCCTTTTCAAAGGCTGGCGGGTCAAGGGCAGCGCCCTTGCAGTTTTTTAAGGGCGCTGCCGGAGCGTCATTAGGTTACCTTTGAAAAGGCTTGTGCGAAACTTTAACAGGATTCACTTTACAATTAAGATATCAAAGAATCAATCGATTTCAACGATAACCTTACTGTTTGTTCTGATAGCCGCAGCTCTTGCAACCGTACGGATAGCCCTTGCAATTCTGCCCTGCTTTCCGATGATTCTGCCCATATCTTCCTCATCGACATGAAGATGATATACAACAATGCCGTCCTCGTTTGGTGCGTCCGCATCAACGCTGACTGCTTCAGGCTTTTCAACAAGACCCTTTGCAATTGTTACGAGTAATTCTTCCATAAGAATTAGTCCTTTCAAAAATAAAAAAATTTGTCGAAAAATAGACATTAACAATACGACTGCACACCGAAAGGTGTACAGTCATTCAGGCAGTCTCTATTATTCGATAACATTTGCTTTCTTGAGCAATGCCTTTACTGTATCGGTTGGCTGAGCGCCGTTGCCGATCCACTTCTTTGCCTTCTCAGAGTCTACCTTAAGCTCAACCGGCTCGGAGATCGGATTGTAGTAACCGATTTCCTCGATGAAACGACCGTCTCTCGGATATCTGCTGTCAGCAACAACGATACGATAGAAAGGAGCCTTCTTGGCGCCCATACGACGAAGTCTGATCTTTACCATTTCTTTTCACCTCCACCACAAGGGTTTTGTATTTCTACCAATTCATAATTGGATTGAAAGCTTTAATCTTTAATATTTTTAAACAATCAGGGAATATTTAAAATCCGAAGCCGCCCATGCCGCCCTGACCGCCCATTCCCATCGGGCCGCCCAGACCGGGGAGCTTCTTGTATTTCTTCTTCCCCTTTTTGTTAGTAACCTTTTTAATCATTTTTTGCATCTGCTCAAGCTGCTTGATAAGACGGTTTACGTCCTCGACCTTCATGCCGGAGCCTGCTGCAATTCTTCTTTTTCTTGACGGATTGATTACCGACGGCTTTGCTCTTTCCTCGGGTGTCATCGAAAGAATGATAGCCTCGATTCTGTCGAGCTGTCTGTCGTCGATCTCAACGTCCTGAAGCTGCTTTTCCATTCCGGGAAGCTTTGAGAGAATACCCTTGAGCGGACCCATTTTCTTTATCTGAGCGAACTGGTCGAGCAGATCGTTGAAATCCATCTGGCTCTTCGTGAGCTTCTCTGCCATTTCCTCGGCTTTTTTCTTGTCCATTTTCTCTTCGGCTTCCTCGATGAGCGTAAGCATATCGCCCATTCCGAGAATTCTCGAAGCCATTCTGTCCGGGTGGAAAATCTCGAGATCGTCGAGCTTTTCGCCTGTACCGGCATATTTGATCGGTTTGCCCGTAACGGCTTTGACGCTGAGTGCGGCGCCGCCTCTTGTGTCACCGTCAAGCTTCGTGAGAACAACACCCGTAATGTCAAGCAGATCGTTGAACGATTTTGCAACGTTTACGGCGTCCTGACCGGTCATTGAATCAACAACAAGCAGAATCTCCTGAGGTTCAACGGCTTCCTTGATTTTCTTCAGCTCGCCCATCAGTTCTTCATCAATATGAAGTCTTCCGGCGGTATCAAGAATAACGATGTCGTTGCCGTAATCCTTGGCATGCTTCACAGCCTGCTGAGCGGTTTTCACCGGATTCTGAGTTCCCTGCTCGAAAACCGGAACGTCGACCTGATTGGCAACGACCTTCAGCTGTTCGATAGCCGCAGGCCTGTAGATATCGCACGCAACCACAAGCGGTCTGTGGCCCTGCTTTTTAAGCATTTTTGCAATCTTTCCGGTATGTGTTGTTTTACCGGAGCCCTGAAGTCCGCACATCATGATAACGCACGGAGGCTTTTTCGGGAAGTTGAGTCTTACCTCTTCTCCGCCCATAAGCTCGGTAAGCTCCTCGTTTACGATCTTGATCACCATCTGAGCAGGAGTCAGACTTTCCATAACGTCCGAACCTACCGCACGTTCGGTAATCTTTGCCGTAAAATCTTTTGCAACCTTGTAGTTTACGTCCGCTTCGAGAAGCGCCATTCTGACTTCGCGCATCGCTTCCTTAACGTCCGCTTCGGTCAGCTTACCCTTATTTTTCAAGCGTTTGAACGCATTGCCAAGCTTTTCGGAAAGTCCTTCAAAAGCCACAGATACTCACCTCTTGTTTATATGTCAAAATAAAAGTTAAAATCTTTTTTCAAGTTCCTCCGCATACCGGGCGATTTCGTCAGCCCAGTCACGCACGGTTTCAAAGCCTTGGTTTTCCGAACCAAACCTGCTGATCTTCAGAGCATTGCCCTTGATCTTTTCGATCTCTCCGAGCATACTCCCGAATTTTCCGGCAAGTCCGAGCTTTTCTTCCATATCGTACAAAGCGGATTCGCTTCTTTTCAGCGAATCACGAACTCCCTGCCGGCTTATTCCCAGCTGAGCCGCAACTTCGCTCAGAGACAAATCATCATTGTAATAAAGCTCAACGGCGAGCTGCTGCTTTTCGGAAAGAATTTCTCCGTAAAAATCATAGAGATACGCAATTTCAAGGTTCTTTTCCGTAGCAATCACCGTCCAATAGCTGTAAAGCTTTTTACTTTACAGACTGTATTATACAGTAATTTTCCCGGCTTGTCAACAATTATTTTTGCAATTCTCTTAAAGGAATTATACAATTTCTTCTTTTGCTTTTTGTGCAGTTCGACATATTTTTACAAGCGTTTTTAAAATTTTGCATTTTTTTTACAGAATTATGTTTAATCATCAATTTGAAAATCTGTTTCTATTTGTCAATTTGCACAAATACAGTCAACAAAAAAAGTGCAATATAATGATAAGAAGGAATTTTCTTTGTGCATTATTTATAAAATTTTAAAAATAACAATAAATATATTGTTTTTTTAATGACATTTCCAAAAATTTGTGCTATAATATTATTTAAATCCACTAAAAAACAATTTATTTTCACTAAAAGAAATTTATATATCGAATTCTATATTTTATCTTTATTGTATCCGCAAGAAAGATTACTTGGGTCACTTTTCGTATATAATATATTATGGATTGTGAGCACACGGAAAGTGAGGTACAGCAATGGAAGCAAAGAATCTTCGTTACACATTGGAAGAATTCTATGATCTGCCGGAAGGAACTCGTGCCGAGCTGATACACGGCATTATATATGATATGTCTCCTGCGCCTCTCAGAATTCACCAGGAGCTTTCAATGGAAATATCTTCTTTTATTCATCAATATATAAAAAAGAACAAAGGGAAATGCCGTATATACTCTGCGCCGTTTGACGTTGAGCTGTCCGAAAGTACGGTTGTTCAGCCGGATATTTCCGTTATCTGCGACAGAGATAAGCTTACGGAAAAAGGCTGTACGGGCGCACCGGATTTTATTATTGAAATAACCTCGTCAAACGAAGCGCATGATTATCTGACAAAGATGAATCTATACCGGGAATCCGGAGTCCGTGAATACTGGATAGTAAATCCCAAAACGGAGGCAGTAACCGTATACTGCTTCTCAGACGAACCTACGGTAACTTCTCACAGATTCACCGAAACTGTTACAGTCAATATATACAAGGATAAGCCCGAACCGCTTCTGATAAACATAGCGGAGCTTCTGGGCTAAAACTAAAAGGAAGGTCAGTGAAGATTTAAAAATATGACTGAAAAGATTATAAATATAGAAAGAATGGAACAGGCGGTCATGCTTTTCGGCAGCTTTGACGAAAACATAAAGCTCATCGAAAAGGAATACGACGTCAGGGTCATAGTCCGAGGCTCGGAGCTTAAAGTCTGCGGCGAAGCCGAAAAGGTAATGCTTGCGTGCAATGCTATCGACAGTCTGCTTTCACTCATCAACAAAGGCGAAACACTTAACGAACAGAATGTACGATACTGCATTTCACTCGTCAACGAGGGCAGCGAGACGAAGCTTTCGCAGCTTGCCGGCGACTGTATATGCGTTACATCTAAAGGAAAGCCTATAAAGCCGAAAACCATCGGACAGAAAAAATACTGCGACGCCATAAAAAACAACACAATTACCATCGGCGTAGGTCCTGCCGGAACCGGAAAGACATATCTTGCCGTTGCGATGGCGGTTACGGCGTTCAGGGCTCACGAGGTCAACAGAATTATTCTGACAAGACCTGCGGTTGAAGCCGGCGAAAAGCTCGGTTTCCTTCCGGGCGATCTTCAGAGCAAGGTCGACCCTTATTTAAGACCGCTTTACGACGCACTTTTCGACATGCTCGGAGCGGAAACTTACCAGCGTTACGTTGAGCGGGGCAACATAGAGGTCGCACCGCTTGCATATATGAGAGGACGAACTCTCGACGACAGTTTTATCATTCTTGACGAAGCACAGAACACGACGGGCGAACAGATGAAGATGTTTCTGACAAGACTCGGATTCAATTCCAAAATGGTTATCACCGGCGACATCACTCAGATCGACCTTCCAGGCGGCAGCAGAAGCGGACTTAAGGAATGTATAAAAGTGCTGAAAAACATCAACGATATCGCACAGGTTTCGTTCAGCGACAAGGATGTCGTACGTCACAAGCTTGTGCAGGATATAATCAAAGCGTATGCAAAAATAGAGGAGGCAAGGCATAACAAATGACTGACAAAATTAGAGTAGTGATTACAAACAAACAGAAGAAGGTAAAGATCCCGACGGGAATGCGTATGCTTGTTCGCCGCTGCTGCAATGCCGTACTGAAGCTTGAGCAGTTTGAGGGATCGGCCGAAATCAGCGTTACATTCGTGGACAACGAAGAAATCCACAAGCTTAATCTCCAGTACAGAAACAAGGACATGCCGACGGACGTACTTTCCTTCCCTCTCGGCGAAAACGGCGTTTATGACACAGACCCGACGACCGGTGCGAAAATGCTGGGTGACGTTGTTATCTCGATGGAAAAGGCAGTTGACCAGGCAGAGCTTTACGGTCACTCTCTCCAGAGAGAGGTCGGATATCTCACGGCTCATTCCGTACTTCATCTTCTCGGATACGACCATGAAACCGGCATAGAGAGAGTCCACATGAGAGAAAAGGAAGAGCTCGTTATGGAACAGCTCGGACTTCCGGCTTCATCTTCTTATGTTATTGATGAGGATTAAACCGGAATTGTATCACTAAATCCGAAAAAACATTAGCATAGTCCGCATTATTGTGGGCTATGTTTTTTGTTTCTGTAAACGATCAAAAAATAAAGATTTACAATATGCTAAAATAATATTATAATAAGATAAGAAAAAAAGAAAAAGAGGTACATTTATGCAAAAAACTGCATTCATCGCTATTGTCGGCAGACCTAACGTAGGAAAGTCATCTATTCTGAACAGGATATTGGGTCAGAAAATCACCATCGTTTCGTCAAAGCCCCAAACCACAAGAACAAGAATCATGGGTGTTTACACTCAGGGCGACACTCAGCTCGTATTCATCGATACACCGGGACTTCACAAGCCTAAAAACAGCTTGGGAAAATATATGGTTCGCTCAATCAACGAATCGGTAGGAGGAGTTGACGCATGTCTTCTCGTAGCGGAATGCGACAGAGAACCCGGAGACACCGAAAAACTTCTTATGCAGAGATTTCAGTCAATGGGGATTCCTGCCGTTCTGGCTCTCAATAAAATTGACAAGCTCAAGGAGAAGAGCGAAATCATCGAAAAGATAGCCGCTTACAGCAGCGAGTTCGGTTTTGATGATATTGTTCCGGTTTCAGCTCAGACAGGAAGCGGTATCAATGATCTGATAAAGGCTCTCGAAAAGCAGGCTGACGAGGGTATGCACCTTTTTGACCCCGACACCGTAACCGATCAGCCGGAAAGAGTTCTTGCAGGCGAAATCATAAGAGAAAAAATTCTCCGTCTTACGGACAAGGAAATTCCTCACGGCACGGCTGTCGTTATTGAAAAATTCAAGCAAAGACCCGACAGCGAAATCACCGACATTGATGCAACGATTTACTGTGAGCGTTCGAGCCACAAGGGAATCATCATCGGAAAGGGCGGTTCCATGCTCAAAAAAATCGGAACCTACGCCCGTCAGGATATGGAAAACTTTTTCGACTGCAAAGTGAACCTGACTCTCTGGGTCAAGGTCAAGGAGGACTGGAGAAACCGTGAAGGTATTCTCAGGTCGCTCGGCTATGACGAAAGCAATTTTGACTGATAATTTTTCAAATATCGACATAATCCGACATCGGATTTTAAAAAATTTATTTCTACATATTTCAATAAATATTACCGCCGATAAAAGAGTATAATTTATATATGGATAAACAAATATCCTTATCTGTATTTTCGATATTGATAAATACTTTTGTCGGAGGTAATTGAAATGAATGAAACTGATGCATGGAAGAATTTCATAAATTCGGGCAGTATTACGGATTATCTGAAATATGCCTCGATAAAGAACGGTTCCGTTACGGACGGAATCAAAACCTCGGAGGAAAGAAATGAAAATCAGCACGGACGGACTGGTTATCAGGGAACAGAATATCAAGGAACAGGACAAATTAATAACGGTTTTAACAAGAAGTAACGGAGTGATCCGAGCTTTCGTTCACGGCGCAAAAAGCATAAAAAGCCCAAAAAGCACAGCTACGGGGCTTCTCACCTATTCCCGGTTTGTTTTCTACAAAAGCCGGGAAAGCTACATAATTGACGAATGCAGCGCAAAGGAAGTTTTTATGCCGCTGCGCCGCGACATTGAAAAGCTTGCTCTGGCTCAGTATTTCTGTGAGCTTCTGGAAGCTCTTTCCCCCGAGGACGACAACGCCGAAGAACAGCTGAGGCTTGTTCTTAATTCTCTCTATTTTCTGTGTCAGGATACAAGACATCCTGTTCTTATAAAAAGCATATTGGAGCTTCGGCTTCTGACTCTTTCGGGATACATGCCGAATCTTGTCTGCTGCGACGGCTGCGCCTGCTTTGAACACGAGCATATGAATTTTCTTCCTGAAAACGGGATTCTCGTCTGCGGGGACTGTATCGGAAGCTACAAGCAGCGGCATATTGAAACGGGTTTCGGCGTTACGCTTGCCATGCGCCACTGCATTTACTCCGAATTCAACAAGCTTTTTGCATTCGACCTTTCAAAGGAAGCGCTGCCTGTTCTGGAGTATGTGACGGAGGAGTATATGTCGGCGCATATTCAAAGGAAATTCAAGGCGCTTGAATTTTACAAGCAGATAAGAACGTTTGACACAGGTAAAAAATCAGGAGAATCAGGGTGATGATTTATGAATGATATTCTGGAAGAATTACATGAATACTGCTTTGAAAACGAACAGGCTCTTTCAGCGGTAAAAAGCTGCGGCTGTTTTTACTGCATGAAAATTTTCTCCCCCGATGAAATTACATATTGAGTGAATGACAAAAACGGAAAGACGGCGCTCTGTCCGTATTGCACGATCGATTCGGTTATTCCCGAGAGTATTTCGGGAGAATACGAATTGAACGATGAGCTTCTTAAGGTGATGAATGATAGATTTTTTTGATCTTTTATGATAAAATTATAGGTTTTATAAAAATGCCGCAATGCGGCATTTTTAAGGAGTAATATATCGTTAAGGGCTTTGCCCTTAAAACCCACGAGGGCTCTGCCCTCGACCTGCCAGTACCCCAAGGGCACTTCCTTCGGGGCGCCTTTTGAAAAAAGCTGGGCAAAAACTTTTACCGGCTTCGCTTTGCCGAAAACTTAGTTATAATGAAAAAGGAAAAAATTATGGAAAATGAAAATAAAATGCTGAAGCATTATCATGCGCTCGAGCTTGACAAGATCCTCGAGCGTGCCGCTGCTCTGACAGCCTGTGATGATGCAAAGGAAATTATGCTTAACATAACGCCGTCAAAAAACCTCGACAAGGTGAACAACCTTCTGAAAGAGACAAGCGACGCTCACGCTCTTTCGGGCCGCTTCGGTTCTCCGTCGTTCGGAGGTCTGACAGACGTTACCGAATCTCTTCGCCGCTCGAAAACAGGCTCTTCCCTTTCGACCTCTGAGCTCCTTCAGATCGCAAGAGTTCTTCATGTAATCAGGACTCTTAAGGACTGGAGAAAAAAATCCGCAAATGTGGCGACAGTGCTTGATATAAAATTCGACACGCTCATTCCAAGCCGATACATAGAAGAAAAAATTACGTCTTCGATTATTTCGGAAGATGAAATCGCAGACAACGCTTCAACAGAGCTTGCGACTATCAGACGCAAAATCAGAATGACGTCCTCGAAAGCCCGTGAACAGCTTGACAAAATGATACGAAGCAGCGTTATGCAGAAGTATCTTCAGGACAATATCGTTACGATGAGAAGCGGACGTTTCGTTATTCCTGTAAAGGCGGAATGCCGAGGAAACGTTCCAGGTCTTGTACACGACACAAGCGGCAGCGGTCAGACGGTTTTCGTTGAACCAATGGCGGTTGTTGAGGCGAACAACGAAATCAAGGTTCTCGAATCAAAGGAACAGGACGAGATTCTGAGAATTCTCTATCAGCTCACTGCCGAGGTTGCGGAAAATGCAAATCAGATTATCCGAAGCTATCAGGCGGCTGTGGAGCTTAACGTAATCTTTGCCAAGGCCGATCTTGCATACAAGATGAAAGCAAGCCTTCCTATCATGAACAACGAAGGTATTATCGAGCTTAAAAAGGCACGTCATCCTCTTATCGATCCCGAAAAGGTTGTTGCTTCAAACGTTACTCTCGGAATCGATTTTGACACGCTTATTATCACGGGTCCGAACACGGGAGGCAAAACCGTATCGCTGAAGCTCATAGGCTTGCTCACGCTCATGGCTATGTGCGGATTCATGATACCTGCATCTGACAATTGCAGGCTTAGTGTTTTTGACTATGTATTTGCGGATATCGGAGACGAACAGAGCATTGAACAGTCGCTGTCCACATTCTCTGCGCATATCACAAACACAATAGATATCCTGAAAACCTGCAACAGCCGTTCACTCGTTCTTCTTGACGAGCTTGGCGCAGGTACAGACCCTGTCGAGGGTGCGGCGCTCGCTATCGCTATTCTTCAGGATTTCAGAGACAAGGGCGCAAAAATCGCCTGCACAACTCACTATGCGGAGCTGAAAGCGTTTGCTCTCCAGACAAAGGGAGTCGAGAACGGAAGCTGTGAATTTGACGTTGCGACACTGCGTCCTACATATAAGCTTCTCATCGGAGTTCCGGGACGTTCAAATGCATTCGCCATTTCGCTCAGGCTTGGCATGGAAAAGGAGCTTGTTGAAAAGGCGGAACAGCTCGTTTCAAGCGAAAGCCGTGAATTCGAAAACGTTGTTTCCGCTCTTGAAAAGCAGCAGCAGGGTCTCGACAGGAAAGCAAAGGAAATCGAGAATGCCAGAAGAAAAGCTGTGAAGGCACAGCGCAAGGCTGAGGAAGAGCTCGCTAAAGTTCGCAGGGAAGCTGAAGAAGAAATCGAAAAAGCACGTATCCAGGCTCAGGAGCTTATGTCAAAAACAAGAGCACAGGCACTCGCCCTTCTCGATGAAATCGAAGCGACAAAGAAAAAGACCGAAGTCGAAGCTGAAGACAAATCAAAGCTCAGAAGCAAAATCAAGACGCTCGAACAGACTGCCGACCCGATTGCAAAAAAAGCAAACGACGGATACGTTCTTCCGAGAAAGCTTAAAATCGGTGACGATGTTCTCATATTTGACATCGACAAAAACGCAACCGTACTTGAGCTTCCCGACAGTTCGGGAAAGGTTCTCGTCCAGGCAGGAATCATACAGACGAGAGTTCCTCTTTCAAACCTTCGCCTTCTGAATTCTCAGAAAAAGAAGCAGACCTATACGACCTCAAAGCGTGCCGTTAACCGCAGCAATCTTGACGTCAAAGCAATCACCGAAGTTGACCTCAGGGGCATGACGGCGATCGAAGCTATCATGGAGCTTGAATCGGCTATTGATTCGGCTGTCATGACGAACATGAACCAGATCACGATTATCCACGGCAAAGGCACAGGCGTTCTCCGAACCGAGGTTCACAAGTATCTGAAAACGTGCAAGTACATAAAAAGCTACCGCCTTGGCGTTTACGGCGAGGGCGAAGCAGGAGTTACGATTGCTGAATTAAAGTAAAAATGTCACCCTGCGTTAATATTCATTTAACAATATTTTAGTACATTTAGAATAATTAAGAAGAATAATGACTCATTGGTCATAAAAATACATCGATATGCGGTGCTGTTTACTTCATTCTTCACTATTCTTTATTACGTTTGGGGGTATACATATCAAAAAAAAGGGAAATAAAGTCAAAACGGTGCTCACCGTTATTGCAATTATTATTCTGCTGTTTATACTTGTTTTTCTGATCTGTCTTAAGCTTGCAACGACAGACGACAACACCGACAAATACTACACGACTCCGTCGCTTGACCCTGCTCAGACAATCGCAATTAGCGCCCTCGCAGGAAATCAGGCAAGCATCACAGAGGACGATGTCAATGCGCTTGTCGCCTATCTGATACAGAAAGCGACCGAAACGGGAATGTTCAAAAACGACTGCAAAATCACCGGCGCATTCTTTGAGATAAACTCGGGGAAACCGTGCCGATGCTATTTTCAGATTGAATACAAGGAAAGGAAATACGGCTTCTCAGCGGACATCGACATTTCAATCGACGAATCGAGCAATCAGATAAAAATTGCTTTCAGCAACGCCGCAGTCGGACGGCTTAAAATTCCTCGCTCCCTGATCATTTCCGTTCTGAAGCTGACAGGAATTCAGGAAAAAACCGAATATCTTTCGATTGACGATCTCACTCTGAACATTCCGACGCATTACGGAATCGACGTTCCCGTTCTCGGAACGGTCATCGGGATAGACATTGAGGCTGTCAGAATCTATGAGGACGAAATCCAGATCGATACAAATCCGATCGTAAGCGACACTATTAACGATATAAAGGGTATTATAGGTGACAAGATTTCCGATTTCATCGACAACTACATACCCGACAGTATAGGAGATTATTTTGGCTGAGTTTTATAAGAATTTATACGACAAATTAAAGGATTACTCCGAAACGGATTCATATCCTTTCCATATGCCCGGACACAAAAGAAACACCGACCTGCTTGGTGTTTCTTTTCCCTTTGATATAGATATCACGGAGATTGACGGATTTGATAACCTGCACAGCGCAGAGGGAATTTTAAAAAATGCCGCCGACAAGGCGAGGAAAGTTTTCCACAGTGAGCACTCATATATGTTGATAAATGGGAGCACCTGCGGAATTCTTGCGGCAATACGTTCGGTCACGGAATACGGAGATGACATTATCATAGCACGGAACTGCCACAAATCTGTATATAACGGCTGCCTGCTCAACAATCTGAATATGCATTTTATTTATCCTCCTCAGGACGATAAAAGCGGAGTGAGCGGAAGCATAGCTATTGACAACGTTCGTGAGGCTATTGAAAATTGCATGACTGCGAAGGCGGTCGTCATAACCTCACCGACATACGAAGGGGTTATCAGTGACATAAAAAGCATTGCCGATATCGCTCATTCTTATGGAATACCGCTCATAGTCGACAACGCACACGGAGCACATCAGATTTTCTTCGGTTTAAACGAGGGTGAACCGATACAAGGCGGTGCAGATATCGTAATTTCCAGTCTGCACAAGACTCTCCCCTCTTTAACTCAGACGGCGGTCGCTCACGTAAACGGCAATCTCGTTGACAGCAGGCGGTTTGAAAGGGAGCTTTCAATTTTCGAAACGAGCAGTCCTTCATATATTCTAATGTCATCGATAGACACCTGCTTTGATTTTCTTGAAAACAGCGGAAAGCTTTTTGAAGAATACAGAAAAAATCTTCATAAATTTTCTGAAAGTATAAAATATTTAAAACATCTGACGGTTTTATGTCACGGTTCGGACGATATTTCGGAACATAAATTCTATTCATTTGACACAGGAAAAATTGTTATCTGCACATCTGGAACGAACCTCAGCGGAGTGGAGCTTATGAAGCTTTTGAGGGACAAGTACGGTCTGGAGCTTGAAATGGCTTATCCGTTCTATGCCGTTGCGATGACAAGCGTCTGCGACAAAAGAGAGGGCTTTGTAAGACTTTCAAAGGCGCTTATCGAAATTGACGAAAGCATTTTATTCTCCGGGAACACCGTCCCTGTTCTTCCGATACCGAAACCCGAAAAGTCGGGACTGAGCCTTGCAAAAGCAAGTGACAAGAATCTTATCGTAAACGACGACAAAATCAGCCGTGGTTATATTTTTGCCTATCCGCCGGGAATTCCGATTGTTATTCCCGGGGAGATTATTGACGATGAGATATTGATGTATATTGAAGTTTTGAAAGCTTCGGGCGTTAATGTTATCAGATAATCGTTAATAACAAATCTTGTATTTTCAATTTTAGGATTAATACTAAATTTCAATAAAACACTTTAAATCTTTTCGGTCTAATTTCTGCAA
>CAMHNT010000031.1 GCA_946186535.1 uncultured Clostridia bacterium | reverse complement strand
CCACATACCCTATAAAGGGTATGACGGAAAAACGTCGGAAATAGATGTTTTACTAATACATATTTCAATCCACATACCCTATAAAGGGTATGACAGCAAAAACAAACAAAATTCGCCTCATCAAACAAAATCATCACTATCAATAATAACAAAATCCGTATAAAGCACCATTTCATTTATTTCCGCATAAGAAAAAAACAAGTTGCTTATAGTATTATTTTTTGGTGCGAATGTTCCGTAGTTTTTATGTTCACTATACATTCGCACTTAAATCAGAAAACTAAAGGTGCAGTAACATCAAATGACGGATTAATTCCTATATGTTCGACTTTGGCTTTTTTATGATCTCCCAAATAATAGAATCTAAGACTATCGTTTTCTTTGTCTATAAGATTAATAAGCTTATTCTTGACAATAAGCCACTTCGCATTGTCGATCTCGCATTCAAACACCGAATTCTGGACTCTGTGTCCGTAATTCACACATTCTTTTGCTACTTTCCTCAGTCTCTTTCTGCCTTGAGCAGTAGTGGTATTAACATCATATGTAATAAGTATAAACATTTCAAAAACCTACTTCCACATAAAAGGCGGATATGCATCCAGATCCCCTCTCAACGTCCTTGCCAACAGCAAAGCTTGAGTATAAGGAACCACTCCCCATTCAACCTTTTCTTTCAAAAACGGATGAGTGATAGTTTCGGTCTTGCGTTTCTGCCATTCCGACAAGAAAAGCTTTCTTGTGTCATCATCCATTATAACTGCTCCGCTTTGCATCTTTGTAAAACCTTTCGGAGAAACAATCTTTTTATTTATGAGAGACAGTACAAACCTATCCGCATATACACTTCTGAGTTCTTCCATTAAATCAAGCGCCAAGGATTTTCTGCCAGGTCGGTCAGTATGCATAAAGCCGACATATGGATCCAATCCAACCGTTTCTAATGCAGATGCACACATCGACGCCAGTAATGTATAAGAAAAAGAAAGCATTGCATTCACATTATCAAGCGGAGGCCGCTTATTTCTGACATCAAAAAAGAAATCATCCTTCTGCTGGAGAATCAAATCATCGAACACAGAAAAATAACGTGATGCCGCCTCGCCTTCAATGCCTCTGAGTACATCTGTATTTTCACATTCACGAACCGCCGTAATCGAGTTTTTTATTTCCAAAGAAATACTTTTTAATTTCTCAGCATCAAGTCTGAGAGGATAATCTCTTGCCGCACGTTCAAGAACCCATCTTGTATTATAGAGCTTTCCGATAATGAATGACTTAGCATAATCCAAAGATTTATCCTCAATATCAGAAATCCGATACTGAGTTTTTCTTAGTGTCACATTGCCTCTTTGTTCTCCGGTAACTCTGGCAAGAAATCTTCCGTTTGGTTTTAAAAAACATAACGAAATATTTTCGGCTGCACATTTTCCCATTAATGCAGGGCTTGCCCCCTTAAAACCACAGGTAACTATTCCTTCAAGATTATGCAGAGGTACTCTCCCTACCGTTGTATCTTCCGCCAGAATAACAACATTTTCTCCGTCAAGAGAAAGATAATAATCCTGTGAGGTAATATATAAAGTATTCAATAATTTTCTCAAAGCTTATTCCTCCCCAATCATAAAATCAATATAACTCTTGGCAGATTTAAACGTGTTCATTTTGGGAAGACAGATATTCTTTAGAGAACAGGCATTGCAAGCCTTTGTTTTTCTGACGTTCGGAGTATACTTTCTTTTGAAATATCCGTGCATCTCCTCAAAATCCTTTTTGACCTGATTACGGTATTCTTCCGTAAGCTCTATCTTTTCACGCTTGCGTGTTTTTCCATAAAATATATATCCATATTTTATTTCACAGCAAAGCATTTCCTCAAGACACATCGCCTCAGCGGTGAGCTGAAAGATATCCGCTTCTTTCAGCTCACCGTGTTTGTATTCGACAGGTTCAATAGAATAATGACCCTCTCTTCCGAAAATTTCAACTCCGTTTTTGTCGTCACGGACAAACTCGACTATATCACATTCTCCGCTTATCCCCATCTCTCTCGAAAAAATCGGCATGCCTCTTGTAATAATAACATTTTTTCGCTTCTCTGTGAAGTCCTTATCATGAGCTTTTTCGTGCATAAGTTCACCGGAAACGGTCAGATAGTTTTCTTCCCACTGCTGTTCAATATGTATCAAAGCCCACTGTCTGCGGCAAAATTCAAAATGCTGAATTCCGGAAAGCATAAGATAATCTTCTTCGTCATAAGCCATTTATCTGCCCTCATAGACCTCGGGAGTAAGTCCGTCCAGATCATTGGTTGAAATAATATAATCCTCAAATGACTTCGGACTGTCAACGCCGTCCTTTACGGTTATGCTCAATGTTCTCTGAACCTTTGCTGAGGAATACTGACCCATTTCGCAGTTATGCTTCCACCAGTATACATTCTTGACCTCCATGCTTCCTTCGGGTCTTGCGGAAGAACAATCATTTTCAAAAAGCGAAATCAAAGCCTGCTTGATTTTCTCGGCGTCCTCATCAGAAAAACCGGTCTTTTCCGCAAGCTGATGATTGATGCTTCCTCTTATTACATACAAACCGAACTCAACACGATTCTTGCTTCCCATAGTGTCCGAAGCCTTCTTTTCGCTTGTGTCACCGTTTACGCTCTTGGTAATCTGCATAGTAGAAATATCAATAGGACTAACACTCTCGGCGGTTCTTATTGATACGGGACCACGGACTCCGACGGAAACACTGTCGGATTTAAATGCGAACACCTGACCGAAAGCACGAACGTCGATCCACGTTTCACAGGCAATTTTAGCATACCGCTCAGAATCCTTTGCCTTCTGAGCCTTCTTGATTTCCGGATTGTTCTCCGCTCTTTCACGAAGGCTCTTTGCCCCGTCATCCGATCTGTCGGACGACTGAACAAAAACTCTCTCCCCCATATCCTGCAATCTGTTTCTGATCTTACGCTTGATGCAAACGTCCGAGATCTCTCCGTATCCCTCATAGTCCTCCCTCGGCCTGTTGCCGCTGAACGGATCTCCGTTAGGATTAGCCTTGCTGACTGTAAGTAAAACTGCAAAATCGATCTTGTTTGTGAATGTGCTCATGATTATTTTTCCTCCGAATTCTCATTATCCTTTGTATTGTTTTTTCTGAATTCAGCCATCTGGCTGTAGTATCCAAGCAAATAGTTTTCCTTCAAGGGTTCATTGTTGAAGGAATCCGTTTCGGCAAGCTTGTCAAAAATCTCTTCCGCAAGCTCCTGATAGTAATTTCTGCTTCCGCTGTTCAGCTTAGAAATATAAGGCTGAAGCCGTTCCCTGATCGTCTGATAGGTTCGTGCCGGCTTCTGAGCATAAACGCTCCAATACTTCATCGCATTTGTTTCTCTTCCGTTGTTGCCCGACTTGAAGTTTACATAATCCTCAAGCTTATGAGCCACTGCCAGAAGTCTGCCGAAAAGATAATCTCTGTCGGTGCTTTCCTTGTTGAGTGCCATTCTAAAAACTTCCTTTCCGTAATCGTGCTGACATTTTACAATAATTGCACATGTCCAAGTCAAAATGCTATTCCAGTTATAGCTGCTAAAGCGCTGCGGATTGCTCGCATTTCTCACGGCAGCTCTCATAATATCTTTCGGGAATTTCTTTCCCTGAACGATACAGGGCAGGATCCTGTCGATATTTTTCTTGATAACCTTGCCGTCAGCTACCAAAAACGCTCCCTGCTGAGTTCCGTAAGCGCTGAGTATGATCTCTTTCGGAGACGGAGCTCCGTAATAGTAGTAGCCCTTGCTGTCCTTTTCTCCCTTTTTGGCATAATGTTTCCATGCACATTCACCGTGCCATTTATGCAGGTTTGCAAGCAAGGCTGAACCTTCAAGTTCATTGTAATATGTAATCGACAATCTGCCCTGCCCGGAACCGTCAGCAGTATCAACTGCCATTACAACAGCTCTTGTATTCTCGTTTATCTTCTGTTTATAGCCGGCTATGTACTTATTCAGGCGCTTTGCAAATATTTCATCCGTATCCGCAATACGTTCATCTTCATGAGGCAAATCATCATACATATCATTCATAAGTTCATCGGTAGACGACATGACGGGCGGAGTTTCCTCTCCTCCTACTGCCCAGCAAACTATGCTTTCGCTGTCATTTCTGTAGCCCTGCTTCGCAATAAGCCAGCGCAGAGCATTATGCGCCTTCTGAGACGTTTCATATCCGACGCTTGCAGCGCTTTTTGCATCGGTAAACCTTCCTCGGAACGTATAACCCGATGTATCATTCGACGAAATAAGCTTAGCCTTATCTCCGGTGTTGCGAAGCTTTGCAGGAAGCTTCTGAGTTACAGAACGGATCTCACCTGTTACATAATCTATATCATAATCCTCAAGAGTTGAATTATAATATTTCTCAAAGCTTTTATGTATCCTGTCATCGAGCCATGTCTTTGACTGCTCGGGTTCTTCACTATCGCTTATTACGACGAATCTTACGAAGCCGTCCGTGCCGTCATAAACCTCAGCATTTTTCAGATCGTGCATAACAGTTCCCTTGTCAAGATAACTGCATACAGCCTTGACATTGGCAGGGGTATCGGGCAAGTCTGACCACTTATGAAGATTTTCTATGTAAGCTTCATAATATGCTTTCTTGCTTTTCTTCTCGTTTGCTACATCATCATAATCTGCCGATATATAGCTAAGTTTGTCAAAAAGCGGCATCGGAGATATTCCGCTGCTTCGTGATGCCGAATCCTCAGTAACAGGAATAATTGTCACCTGATCTTTTTTCTCCACTTTTTCCGCACCGAGAAATTCACCTTTTTTGTTTAGCCTTATCTCAGCTATCGCATTAACGGTGAGATGTGACAGCGGCATAAGAACAATCGGATGTTCATCATTTCCGCGGTTTATGCCGACCTCGCTGATACAGTTGTCGTATGTTTTTGCAAGCGCCTCCATCCAGCTCATAAATCAGAACACTCCCTCTCTTTCAAACTCCGCAAATCCCGAGAAATTCTCTCCGTAAGTGAAATTTTTCGTATTTCGCTTTCCGATTTCACGGACTATCATCCTTTGGTCATCGGGTAAAATGAAATCAATTACACCGTTCTTCATAACAGGTTTCCACAGACGGACCGTCATTTTCTCCTTGAATTCGTCCCGGGTCTGCTCGTCGGGATAACTAACTCCGTGAAGCATAACTCCGAATGCACGCTCGGGAATATTTTCATAACAGCTCTTTCCGTCATCAAAGCCGCACGGTTCAACGTATCCCTGACATTCACGTGTGCCAAGAAAAATATCTCTTCTTCCCCCTCGTTCTATCATTCTCTTTGCGATATCCCAATGCTTGTTTTCGTTCCTGTCCTGTTCAAGATCAGGACGATTCATGTTCCATTCAAAGTGCGCTCTGACGTGATATTCGACGTCACGCAG
Organism: uncultured Clostridia bacterium; assembly: GCA_946186535.1. Classification (GTDB taxonomy): domain Bacteria; phylum Bacillota; class Clostridia; order Oscillospirales; family Acutalibacteraceae; genus RUG592. The sequence goes on along the minus strand of CAMHNT010000031.1, from coordinate 8,063 downwards.
GTATGTATAAATCGAAAGGTCGTTCCCCGAATCCTGATAATGAATCGGACGTATTCCCTGCGACTGCGTCTGAATGGGCTTCATGATTTTCACCGAATCTATAACCCACACAAAGGTTGGCTTCCAATAGATCGATTCCGTGATTCCTTTCAGCGCACTGTATGTCGGCACTTCGTACGAAAATTTCTCTCCGCCTATCTTCGTAAGCGGATCGGTAAACAAGGCATACTTTCCGTACACCTTGTACTCGATACTGTTTCTGTGTATCATATTTATCACTCTTTCTTAAAATATAAGCTCGGTCAGCTCCGGCTTTATTCCGATATTACTGTCATAATAGCTCTCGCTTAAAATAAGCAATGAGCCTTCAAACATCGAATCCTCAAACGCATTCAGCTCGTTTATCTTTCTGAACATCGAGGAACCCCTTCCTATATTGACCGTATAACGCTGAAGTTTTTTCAGAATTTTTTTCTGCTCACCGAAATCATCTGTTTCACGAAGCTGTTCGAGAAGCTTCTTAGACTTTCCGTAATAAACAATAATTCCAACGGAGTTGCTGTCATCGATAGGTCTGAAAACGGAAGCTGCCGTTTTGAATGCTTGGGGAATAAAATAACTGTAATTTCGCTTTTGGCTTTTCTGATACTCTGTCCGTCCGATTCGGTTATCGGCGAGAAGGCTGTACATAGTCAGCTGTGAATTAAGCTTAGGAAGGGAAAAATCCATTTCGGACTCTCTGTCAAAGAAATACTGCCTGTAGTACTTCTCGATTGATTTCGGCATTAGCAAATCATCGTGCGATTTGTAAAGTATCGTCTGCATAGCTTCCTGCGCTTTTTTAATATCCTCGAGAGAAGATACGTTTTCCTCGGTGTAGTTTACTATATAAGTCTTTCCGTAAGTAATGTTTTCTCCGTTTCTGTTGCAGCGTCCTGCAGCCTGTGCAATGCTGTCAAGACCGCTCAGGGAACGGACAACCGTTTCAAATGAAATGTCAACGCCTGCCTCGATAAGCTGGGTACTGATACAGATAATTTTCTTCTTATCCTTAAGCTTCTGTTTCAAAGCTTCGATAACGTCAAGCCTGTGCTGTGCGCACATAAATGTTGTAAGCTGTACAAGCTCGTAATCCTGAGAAATACTCTCCTTCAGACTGCCATAAAGCTTTTGAACCGCAGATTTTGTATTGAGAATTACAAGGCAGTTATTCCCGGTGACATCTGTAATAATATCGGAAAGCCTATCCGTATCGGCATTGACATGGGCGTAATCCGTAAGGATATCCGCACGCTTGAATTCACTGCTGTACTTTTCAATATTGGAAATAATACTGCTGTTTTCAGAATAAATGAGAGGACGTTTCGTTTTCTCAAAAAGCGGCTGAGTTGCAGTACACATAACTACTGTTGTATTGCAGACAGAATTCAGGAAGTTAATCATGGTGTTAAAGAGATTCGTATACTTAACGGGTATCGACTGAGCTTCGTCTATAATAATCACCGAATTTTTCAGCTGATGCATACGACGGACATCTGATGTGCTTCCTCCAAAAAGCACGTCAAGAAAACGAACCATAGTAGTCAGAATAATCGGAGAGCTCCAATCATCGGCGAGAATTTCATATCTGTTCAGGCTTTCCTTACTTTCGTTATCGCTGAACAATACATTTGAATGATGCTCCAGAATATGCTCGTCATCGTCGAAGACCTTTTTAATATCGGCTGCATTCTGTTCGAGAATCGAAAGATATGGCGCTATGTAGATGATGTGCTGTTTCTTTTTCCTCAACGCAAGATTCAACGCATAGCGCATTGACGCATAAGTTTTTCCTCCTCCGGTCGGGATTGAAAGCTTGTAAATACCGTCGGCATGATTCAGAGCAAAGGCTTCGCACTGCTCCGACATTTCTTTTCTCAGCTCATCGATTCTGTTTCTGCATTCAAAACCGCCGAGTCTGTTTTCAAGCAGATTCAGACATCTTCTATAGAAAATTTCACGCTCTTCACCGGAAATTCTCTCATGGTTGATTCCGCTCATAAACTCGGCTGTATCACGCCTGTCCGCATCGATAAGCATGGAAAGAATCAGTCTTTCCAGACATCCGAGAAGAAAGAATCTGTTCTGACCCGCATTTCCGTCTCTATCCATAATTTTTGCCGTTTCGGTTATTTTTTCAAAAGCTGTTTTTATTTCGAAATCGGAAGCTTCAAAGAGCTTTGAGATATCGTTTTCGGAAAGGATATCGCTGCTGTTTTCTATCGCTTCATCAAAGAATATTTCCGTATTCGGACATATCCTCTGAGTAAACCTGTCCTCTCCTTCATAAGTCAGACAATCGTTCAGACCGTGATGAGAAAAAATCGCACATGAAATAAGCTGTTTCGTTAGCTCTGAGGTTTTCGTTTTCGCTGCCGGAAAATTCATCAGAAATTTCGCACCGGCGCTTGAATGATTGATGTCTCCCCTTTTCACTTTGGAATCACCGCTTTGCGATGATTTTATATAATCATCAAAAGCGCTTGTGTTCTTTCCGAGATCGTGGAGAATTCCGGCGAGTTTCATAGTGTTTTCAAGTCCGACGCAGGCTCCGTTTTCTGCCGCATACTTTGAAGTATTATACAGATGCTCTTTTACCGATTGAGAAATTCCGCTGTCGTTGATATGCGCTGAAATCATTTTTTCGCTCCTTTTATAAGAAATATAAAAATCTTTCAAAATACAGATTTATTTGGCAGATAAATTTTTTTGCATTTTTGAAACTTATAGATATATTTTGATATATTTTACAAAACTAATTTTATCACACTCACCAATATCAAGTATGTATTATTTGTGAATTTTACAAATTTTTACAATAAAATTTATTTTTTTATGCAAATTTTATAATGTTCTTAAAATATACATGAAGGCGTAAAACCCTTCTATAATTTTTATACTTAAAAATGAGCTATTTGCTTGAATATTGAATCTTGTTGATTTAACCTGAAATTTATGTTAAAATATCAACGCACAAAACCTTTACGGGAGGTATACTTAATGTATAAAATTCTTATTGTTGAGGATGACGCTTCAATAGCCGAAGCTATGAAAAATCAGATCGAAGCCTGGGGAAACGAGGTCAGGATTGCTGATGATTTCCGTGATGTTACGGCTTCATTCATAAGCTTTGACCCTCATCTCGTGCTTCTTGACATTATGCTTCCTTTTTACAACGGCTATCACTGGTGCAGTGAGATAAGAAAAATTTCAAATGATCCGATTATTTTTATTTCTTCCGTTTCGGAGAATATGAACATAGTCATGGCGATGAATCTCGGCGGCGATGATTTTATTCCAAAACCGGTCGATCTGAACGTTATGATAGCAAAAATTCAGGCGGTGCTCAGGAGAACGTATGATATGTCGGGAAAAATCCCTATGCTTGAACATAAGGGCGCTGTTCTCAATCTTAACGATACGACCCTCGATTATAACGGAAATCATGTTGAACTCACAAAAAATGAATTCCGTATTTTGCAGACGCTTTTTGAAAACAAGGGAAAAATCGTTAGCCGTGACACGCTTATGACAAAGCTCTGGCAGATGGACTGCTACGTTGAGGAAAACACTCTCACCGTAAACGTCACGAGACTGCGGAAAAAGCTTTCCGCAGCAGGTCTCGAAAACTTCATCAAAACCAAGGTAGGAAGCGGATATATTATCGAATAGGTGGTTTTATGGAAGAAAAAAACACTTTTCAGTTATTCTTACACTTTTTAAAAGACAGATTAAATTATATTATTCTTTTCTTAATATTCTCAGCTATTTACGCTCTGACGTTTTTTCTGTATAATATATCTTCGGAACCGATTCTTTATTCGCTTCTGCTCTGTTCAATTATCGCATTCTTTTGGTGCGGAGTTCATTTCTTTTACTACTGCAAAAAGCATAAAGAGCGTATGATGATACTAAGAAACATAGAAATCGAATATGAAAATATTCCGAAAAGCAGCAAGCTTTCCGAGACTGATTACCGGTTTATGATTGAAGAATTCGGAAAAAAGAGCACGGCTGTACTGACGCAGCTTCAGAACAATCAAAAGGAAAATATAGAATACTACTCGGCATGGATTCATCAGATAAAAACACCTATCTCTGCTATGCAGATGCTTATCCAGACAGGCGAGGATACCAGTGAAAACAGACAGCTTCTTTCTGAGCTTTTTCGGATAGAACAATATGCGGAAATGGCTTTGAATTACGTAAGACTTGACAGTATTTCGACAGATTTTGTTTTCAACGTATACGAGCTTGACGAGGTTATAAAAAAGGCGGTAAGAAAATTTGCGCCCCAATTCATAAGCAAAAAGATACGTCTGATATACGAACCCTCAGATACCAAGGCACTGACTGATGAAAAATGGCTTTTGTTCATAATAGAGCAGCTGCTTTCAAATGCCGCAAAATATACGTTCAAGGGCAGTGTTACTATTACCGTGACCGATGATAAAAAAATTATAATCCGTGATACCGGAATCGGAATTGCCGAAGAGGATTTGCCGAGAATATTTGAAAAAGGATTCACGGGATATAACGGACGATCGAATACTAAATCCACCGGTCTGGGACTTTATCTAAGCAAAAAAGCAGCCGACAAAATCTCCGCAAAAATCACTGCGGAATCCGAAACAGGAAGCGGTTCTGCCTTTACTGTTGACCTGCGCACGGACGAATTGGAAGTCGAGTAATATTAATTCTTTGTGCTATTAAAGTTTCGCTCAAGCCTTTTCAAAGGCTTGCGGAGTGCATGGGGCAGAGCCCCTGCTCGCTCGCCGCAGCGAGCGAAACACCTTTATGCTCCACTCAGCGGAGTGGGGGCAGAATGAACTTTCGCATTCAACCGAGTTCGGGTGGGGGCGAACCTGCTGACAGTGGTTCGCCCCCAAGGAATTTCTTACGGTTTTAACACTTTTAATGGCACAACAAGTTAAAATACCTTACAAAAATGTCACCTCACACGGCTGAATGTCACACGATTAAATGTCGGACAGTCAGCCGTTTTGATATAATATAACCGTACCAAATTACAGGAGGTAATTATATGTCAATTTTAGAGGTTCAATGCCTGAAGAAAATCTATACTACCCGATTCGGAGGAAACCGTGTTCAGGCTTTAGCCGATGTTTCGTTTTCCGTTGAGCAGGGCGAGTATGTTGCTATAATGGGTGAATCGGGTTCGGGAAAAACTACGCTTCTGAATATTCTCGCCGCCCTCGACAAGCCGACCGGCGGTAAGATTCTTCTCGAGGGGAAAGATCTCACCACTGTAAAAGAAAAGAATCTTGCCGCTTTCAGAAGAGAAAATCTCGGTTTTGTGTTTCAGGATTTTAATCTGCTGGACACGTTTTCTTTGAAAGATAACATTTTTCTTCCGCTTGTACTGAACGGAACTTCCTATGAAGAAATGAACGAAAGGATAAGACCTATTGCAGTCAGGCTCGGCATTTCGGAGCTTCTTTCAAAATACCCATATGAGGTATCAGGAGGTCAGAAACAGCGTGCGGCGGTTGCAAGAGCGCTCATCACAGAACCTAAGCTTATCCTTGCGGACGAACCGACAGGCGCACTTGATTCAAAGTCAACCGACAGTCTTTTAAACGTTTTCAGCGAGATAAACAGGGACGGTCAGACTATCGTTATGGTAACACATTCGACCAAAGCCGCAAGCCATGCAGGAAGAGTTCTCTTCATAAAAGACGGCGTTCTCTTTCATCAGATTTATCGCGGTGACAGCACAAATGAGCAGATGTATCAGAAAATATCCGATACTCTGACACTTCTTGCAACAGGCGGTGACAGGACATGAAATCAGGATTCTACTTTAAGCTCGCCGCAAGCAATATCCGCAAAAACAGCAGAACCTATATTCCCTACATCATAACGTGCATACTGACTGTCATGATGTTCTACATTATGAAATCTCTGTCGCTGAATCCGGGAATCAATAACATTATGGGTTCAACCAGTTTGTACATGATTTTAGACTTAGGAACAATTGTCATAGCAATATTTTCAGCCATATTTCTGTTTTATACAAACAGCTTTTTAATAAAGAACCGCAAAAAAGAATTCGGAGTATTCAATATCCTCGGAATGGAAAAAAGACATCTGACAGCCGTAATTTTCATCGAGAATTTATACATAACCTTCATCACGCTTATTCTCGGAATAGGCTGCGGAATAATTCTCGACAAGCTTATGTTTCTGAGCTTTTCAAAGCTAATCGGAAGCGAAGCTGTTCCGGGATTCTTTATTTCTAAAGACGCAATATTTACGACTGTTATTGTTTTTTGCGTCATATACATGATGATTCTTTTTAAGGCTGTTTTCACGATCAGGCTTTCGAATCCAATCGAGCTTCTCAGAGGCGGAAAAGTAGGAGAAAAAGAGCCTAAAGCCAAATGGTTCACGGCAATTCTCGGCTTGATTTCCGTGGGTATCGGTTACTATATATCAATAACAACAAGCAATCCTCTTTCGGCTATAACGCTTTTCTTCTTTGCGGTTCTGCTTGTTATCTACGGAACGTATATGCTCTTTACGGCAGGAAGCATCACATTCCTGAAGCTGCTCAGAAAGAACAAGAGATACTACTACAAAACGAATCACTTCATCAGCGTTTCGGGAATGATCTACAGAATGAAGCAGAATGCAGTGGGACTTGCCAATATCTGTATTCTTTCAACAATGGTGCTTGTTATGGTATCATCAACCTCGTCTCTTATTATCGGTATGGAAGAAATTCTCGATTATCAGTATCCGCATGATTACAGCATACTTTTTTATCACTGCAGCAGCGACGACTTTGAAAAGCTCATTGAGGATATACACAGCTTCCAGAAAGAAAAGAATTTCGAACCGGAAAACGAAAACATTTATTCGGAGCTTTTTATAGTATGCAAGCAGCAAGGAAATGCGTTCCTCACCGGATATGATGATCCCGAGTTCGAGTTCTCAGAAAACTATACGAATATTGATCCGGTAGGTTTTATAACGCTTGACTATTACAATGAGCTTTCCGGAGAAAACAAAACACTTGAAGACGGCAATGTGCTTATGTATTCGAGCAAAGGAGAGTTTGAATATCCTACGGTCAAGGTTCTCGGAAAGAAATTCGGTATTTCCAAAAATATACATGAGATCGATTCTCTGGTAAAGGATTCCGTATTTGACTACCACTATATAGTAGTAAAGGACGATAATGTTCTGAAAGAGCTTGACTCTGCGGTATCAAATTACAGCGGAATGGACAACAACGTAAGCTATTATTACGAATTCGATTCAAATCTTAAAGACAACGAGCAGCTTGAACTTTTCAATGAGCTCAACAAAAAATATCAGGACTATCGGAACGACGGAAGAATGACCATCATGAATCAGGCGGAAGGCAGGGAAAGCTACATCTCACTTTACGGAGGTCTCTTCTTTCTCGGAATGTTTCTTGGTACTCTTTTCACCATTGCCAACGTACTGATAATTTACTACAAGCAGATCTCCGAGGGCTTTGACGACAGAGAAAGATTCAGCATCATGAAAAAAGTCGGACTAAGCCACGAAGAAATTAAATCGACGATTCATTCTCAGATTTTAACCGTATTCTTTATGCCGCTTATTGTTGCAGGAATACATCTGGCGGCGGCATTTCCGCTTATCACAAAGCTGCTTTTTATTCTTTCAATGAACGACACCAAGCTTTTCGCTTACTGCACGATAGGTTCTTTCCTTGCTTTTGCCGCCGTGTATGTACTCATATATTTTATGACAGCAAGGGTTTATTATAAATTGGTAAGCAGTGAAAAATAATAACGCCTATTTTCTTGTTTCAAATAATCTTTCATAGAAAGAGGTCGCAGTGAATGAGTATATCTCCTCACTGCGACAGTCTTTTGTCAGATTAATTTTCATGCTTTCGAAAATCAAAAGAGATTTTTATATTTTTATTGTTTTTCCTAAATTGCAATATCAAAATTGTGTTGATTTTTCGATCATATTTTGTTATAATAATTCTTATATACTATAAA
>CAMHNT010000030.1 GCA_946186535.1 uncultured Clostridia bacterium | reverse complement strand
GTATATTATTTTATCCTATTTCTGGATTTTTTACAAGTGTTTTAATGAAATTTATTACATTTTTAACAATGATTTGATCAAAATTTACCTTTTGTTAAAAATTTGCTGTTCATTACAGGAAAATTTATTATAATTTAATGTTTACTTTTTTATAAGATATTGACAAAAAGAAAAATTTGAATTACAATATATACAGGGCATTTTCACGTTAATGCAGGCAGTATGACTTGCCGTTAAAAATATTTTCAGTGCCCCGGAACTTTTTGTTCCTGTTTTTATAATTGGACTCATTGAGGCCGTTTTTTATATATGCTTGTTCAATTTCTGAATTTTGCGTTATTTATTTTTTACTTTATTTTGTATATATTACTGCCGTTCAAAGGTGGGCGGCTTTGCGCTTGTATCGCAGTATAATTATACATTACTTGTTTTATACTTTAAAATTGTTATACTTAATACTTTGAAAACAGAATAACTCGTTTAGGGAAACGTATTCGGTTTTGCCGAATTAATTCAATATTATATGCGTTTTGTGATATCATTTGTGATATCATTTGTATATTTCAGAAATACATTGGCATATACATATTATACAAATTTGTTTCCCGGATTTCAATGAACACAAATTGAAATGCATTGTAGAAACGGCGCCGGAGTTGATTATCTTTAAAAATTGACCATTAACAAAGAAAATCAGTCAAGGAGGTGTCAGACTACTTTGGAAATTTGGTTGGCGATTTTGCTTATTGTTCTCATTGCGATCGTCACCGGTGTTGTCAGTTTTCTTGCAGGCGTGAATCACCGCAAGAAAATCGCCGAAGCGGAGATCGGTTCCGCCGAAGCAGAGGCTAAACGCATCGTTGACGAAGCCATAAAAGAGGCAGAAGCAAAGAAGAAAGAATATGTCCTTGAAGGAAAGGACGAGGTTCATCGTTTCAGAAACGAGACCGAAAAGGATCTTAATGCCAGACGAAAAGAGGTTCAGCGTCAGGAAAGACGCGTTCAGCAGAAGGAGGAAACTCTCGACCGCAAAATGGATAACCTCGAGAAAAAGGAAGACAATGTTGCCAAAAAGCTCAAACAGGCCGAAGAGAGACTCGCCGAAGCGGAGTCCATCAAGAAGAGTCAGTTTGATGTTCTGGAAAAGATTTCCGGATTTACGACAGAGCAGGCGAAGGAATACCTGCTCAACAATCTTGAAGCAGAGCTTACTCACGAAAAAGCAGTCAAGATTCTGGACTTCGAGCAGAAGATGCGTGAGGAGTCCGAAAAGAAGGCGAGAAATATTATTTCTCTTGCTATCCAGAGATGTGCGGCGGATCATGTTGCCGAAGCTGCGGTTTCGGTTGTACCGCTTCCGAGCGATGAGATGAAGGGAAGAATCATCGGTCGTGAGGGAAGAAACATCAGGGCTATCGAAACGCTTACGGGCGTTGACCTTATTATTGACGATACACCGGAGGCAATTACGCTTTCATGCTTTGAGCCGGTCAGACGAGAAATCGCCCGAGTGGCTCTTGAGAAGCTTATTGCAGACGGACGTATTCACCCGGCACGAATTGAAGAAATGATCGACAAGGCTCGCCGTGAGGTTGAGAGCATCATCAAGGAAGAGGGCGAGAGAGCCGTCCTCGAAGTCGGCGTAAACGGCATTCACCACGAACTCGTGAAGCTTCTGGGACGTCTGCGTTACCGCACAAGCTACGGTCAAAACGTTCTCAATCACTCAATCGAGGTGGCTTTGCTTTCGGGTATGATCGCAAGCGAGCTCGGAATGGATCCGACTCTTGCGAAGAGAGCAGGACTTCTTCACGATATCGGAAAGGCGCTTGACCACGAAATCGAAGGCTCCCACGTTGAGATCGGTGTTGACGTTGCAAGGAAATACAAGGAAAGCGAACAGGTCATTCACGCTATTCATGCCCATCACGGCGATATTGAAGCAAAGACCGTTGTTGCATGTATCGTTCAGGCTGCGGACGCTATCTCTGCGGCAAGACCCGGAGCAAGACGTGAGAATCTTGAGAACTACATCAAGAGACTTCAGAAGCTTGAAGAAGTTGCGGCGTCGTTTGACGGCGTTGAACGTTGCTTTGCTATTCAGGCAGGCCGTGAGGTCAGAATAATGGTTAAGCCGGAAATCGTTAACGATGAGAGAATGATTCCGCTTGCACGTGAGATCTGTAAGAAAATAGAGACCGACCTTGATTATCCGGGTCAGGTTAAGGTTAACATCATAAGAGAGTCAAGGGCAATTGACTACGCTAAATAATTGATTTATAAAAGAAGCAGGTATCGGTATGATTACCTGCTTTTTTTGGTTCGGGAGCGCAGCTCCCGATGGGAGTGGGGGAAGCCCACGCCCAGAAAGCCCCCTCCGGGGAGGGGGTTGGGGGTGGCGAAAGTTTGATGAAAGAACTCAACTTAATAGAAAAGCATCTTAAACAAAAGATATCCTTCTTAAGTTTAAGATATCTTTTGTATAACTTTTTGCCCGTTTCGCCGGGCGCACGACCTACAGCTAACGCATAAGTTCCGCTTGCCAATCGGCTATCGCCAATCGGCTATCGCCTGCGGCTCTGCCTCTTGGAGCGTTGCTTATTTTTGGATTCCCCAAAAGTAGGCAAAAAGGAAGTCAGGGGACAATCGCATGCGTCGCTTACGCTCCTTAAATGTGCGATTTTCCCCTAACAACCTCTTTTTGTTCGGGCGGCAAGTTTTCGGAGTCTACTTCACTCATTTGCCGCTCGCTAAAATGCTCCGCCCTTCGGGCTCCACAGCCGCTCACTTTACGCCCGGCGACCTTCGACCGCCTGATTTGTTCAGTTTTTCTTGCCGTGAGTTTTTTCATTTGGTGAAAGATATTATTTGTTTATGTTTTTAATATTCTTGATAAACGACTGTATGAAAAGTCCAATGAGTAGGATAGAGAGAAACCCTAACCGGTAAAGTCCGCCGCCTCGGGCGATGGCTTATGTCAAGAATGTCTCCGGAATCGGGGCAAAAAAATCGGGCGATAGCTCATGTAAAGAATGTGTTCGGAATCGTAGTAAAAAAATATAAAAATTGTTTTGACAATGGGCGGGAAATGTGATATTATTATAGATAGGTGTAGACTATATACATAAAACATCAAAATATCGTGAAAAGGGAGGCTATGAAAATGTTCAATATACCAATGAACACATCAGGCGCATTAAGTGCCGACAGCTTGCTCGCACTTAATCAGACCGGTTCAGCAGGACTTCCGACAAACAATGTCGGTCAGACACAGCAGACGGTTAATGCCAATCAGCCTGTTCAGAATAACTATCAGCAGCCTGCTCAGAACAACTTCAGCCAGCCTGTTCAGAATAACTATCAGCAGCCGGCTCGAAATAACTTCAGTCAGCCTGCTCAGAATAATTATCAGCAGCCTGTTCAGAATACTCAGCCTATCGCTCCGAGACAGAGACCGGCAGGCACGGGAGTTCATCTGAAAAAGGGTCAGAAAACATCTCTTTCCCAGATCAATCCGAATCTCTCCGAAATTCAGGTTTGCCTCGGCTGGGATATTTTAAATCAGGCATGCGATCTTGATGCATCCGCATTTATGCTCGGTGCAGACAATAAGGTCGTGGGTGACGACTGGTTTGTATTTTACGGTCAGCCGACGAGTCCCGACGGTTCAATCACTCACATGGGAGACAGCACGGACGGCGCGGGAGTCGGCGACGACGAGGTTATCAACATCAGCTTGAACAAGCTCAGCCCGAACGTTCAGAAAATTGCGTTCGTTGTTACAATCAACGAAGCTCTTGAAAAGAATCTGAATTTCAGCATGGTTTCAAACGCTTATGTCAGAGTCGTGGACAAGTCTACGAACAAGGAGCTTGTTAAATTTATGCTGACGGACTACTTCGCAAGCGTTACTTCGATGGTTGTGGGTGAGGTATACAACAAGGGCGGTCAATGGAGATTCAACCCTGTCGGAAACGGATTTGCGGAAGATCTCGCAGGTCTGTGCGCTGTTTACGGTGTAAACGTAGCGGACTAAAATTTGTGAACAAGCAGATTTTTTCACTGCATGTTTATAGAGAAGGTTAAGAAAATATAACAAAAGGAGAAAAAGCTAATGCTTAAATTAGAAACTTTGAACGAGCTTACACTTAAAGTTACCAGCCAGGGCGGCGGTGACATTCTTTACACAAAAGCAGGTGCGTTCATCTGCGGTGAGTGCTTCGGCGCGAAGAACTATCAGTTCGAGAAGGTCCTTCTGGGACCTCAGGGAAATCCCCTCCAGGCTGCTCTCGGTCAGCTCACACGCCGTTTCACGGGTGAGAACCTTCCGCTCATGAAGGTCATCAACAGAGGCAACAACATTACATACTACGCAAACGACGCAAATCACGTTGTTGTATATAATCTAAGACAGGGCGAAACCATTTCCGTTGAATCCGAAAACATTCTCGCCTTCACATCGGACTGCCGTTACGGCGTAAGATTCCTCGCTCAGGGCGTTATCTCCCAGAAGGGTCTCGCAACATCGACTCTCACGGGCGTGGGTCCGAACGCACAGGTAGCCGTTCTCGTTGACGGAAACCCGATCGTTCTCAGCAACGTTCAGAACGGAGCAACTCTCGAAGTTGACCCTGACGCAGTAGTTTGCTGGATCGGAGGAGATCCGGGCTTCAAGATGGATCTTTCGTGGAAGAACCTCATCGGTCAGGCTTCCGGTGAATCATATATGTTTGAGTGGTCTGGAAACAACACCGCAACCGTTATCATTCAGCCTCTCGAGAGAGAATCCGGTGTTAACATCGGTATGGACGGCGGTTCCTCGGGTCAGAGAGCTTCAAGACAGCAGAACCAGACTCTCGGCGGCGCAGCTCAGAGCGTTCAGGGCACACTCGGTCAGCTCGGAAACATGCTGGGCGGAAACGGTACAGGCGGCATTGGAGGTGCCGGCGGTGCAGGCGGACTTGGCGGTATCGGCGGTATGTTCGGTCTTTAATTGATAAATCATTGAAATAATTTTATAAAAAGGAAGGTCTTTATTATGCCAGTAAGTTTAAGTAAAGGCGGCAAGGTTAGCTTGGCTAAGGTTGCCCAGGACGCAGGAATCAGCGGTGGTCTGACAAAAATTCTCGTAGGTCTCGGTTGGGACGTTAACCGTTATGACGGCGGCGCACAGTTTGACCTCGACGCAGCAGCATTCATGCTCGCAGGAACAGGAAAAGTAAGAAGCAGCGCAGACTTCATTTTCTACAATCAGAAGGTCGGACCCGGCGTTGAGCACATGGGCGACAACAGAACAGGTGAGGGCGAAGGCGACGATGAGGTTATCAACATCGATCTCTCAGCTATCCCTGCAGATATCGAGAGAGTAAGCTTTACGGTTACTATCGATCAGGCTGAAGCAAGAAAGCAGAATTTCGGTATGGTTGAGAATTCCTATATCCGTGTTGTTGACGCTGTTTCCGGAACCGAGCTTATCAAGTACGACCTCGGCGAAGATTTCTCCGTTGAAACTGCGGTTGTAGTTGCCGATCTCTACAGACACAACGGTGAGTGGAAGTTCAACGCAATCGGAAGCGGATTCTCCGGCGGACTTGCTGCTCTCTGCGCTAATTTCGGTGTAGACATCGGTTAATAATAAGTATATAATATAAAATTAAAATGCTCTGTGGATTACCGCAGAGCATTTTTTATTTTATAGTATATCTATACTTATTATTTGTTTGCGAGATACTCTTTGATCTCTGCGAGAACATCGTCGGCGTCAAGGCCGTGAACCATGCATGCCTCTTCAAGAGACTCGCCGATTGAAGACGGACAGCCTACGCAGTGCATACCGCTTCCCATGAGAACTACTGCAATACCTCTGTCATATTCAAGCATTTCGCCCATTGTTGTTTCTTTTGTGATTTCCATTTTTATCTATCCTCTCTTAAATTCTGAATACAAACCAAATTTATCGGTTTCCTGTTTTTACAATTATATTATACCCTTTTTTTTTGATTAATTGTTTCCTATTCGTAAACAATTAATCTTCTGAACAAAAAATAAAAGTCCTCAAGGAAAATCCCCGAGGACTTTGTGATATCAATCAATAAACGAATACCGGCATACCGTCATAAATAAGATCGTAAAGCTTTCCTGCCTGATCAAGCGGCATATTTACACAGCCGTGCGAACCGTTGGTCAGATAACGCGTGCCTCCGAAATACGACTGCCATGTTGCATCGTGGAAACCTACGTCATCGGCGAAAACCATCCAATATGCTACACGTGTAGCATATCCCGGACCTCTGAGCGTTGCGTCCTTCTCATGATAACGGATCTTGAACGCGCCCTTCGGGGTGTCGTTTCCGAGATTCGGGTTTCCCGTTACAACGTCGGTTTCGAGAACGACTTCACCGTCCTGATACATCCACATATGCTGTTCGTCGATGCTGACTTCGGCATACGTCGTTCCGTAATAGTCGTTACCGTTGGAATCGTATCCAACTGCCATTCTTTCCCACCATTCGACGCTGTCCTCGCTTCCGGAAGTAAGTTCAACCGTAGCGGACTGCTTTGCGAGAACGAGAGCCTTCAGCTTTTCTAGCGTGGTTTCCTGATTGAGCTTCCAGCCGTAGTCACCCGTCGTGATTTCGATGACCGAACCGGAATGCGCCGTGAACGTCTTAGGCTTCTGATATGTATCATATGTTTCCGAAAGATAATTTACATATTCTTTTATTTTGTCGTCATTTGTTTTAAGCTCGTACTCACCGCTGCCGTTCTTATCGACTTTGATCCAATCCACAATAGTCTGGATATCGACCGTTTCCTCTCTCATTCCGAATTGGAAAGTGAGCGTCATATCTACAATTTCGTCGCACGCCGCCTTTTTCGCAATCAGGTCCTCGTCGTCGTCATAAACCTTAGGCATATCATAAATGCCCTCCTCCTCGAGATTGATCGAAGACTGTTGAGTTTCGATAGCGTACTTTATCTTTTCTTCAAGTACATCACGGTGAGCGATATTTCCGACACTTTCGGGAATAATTTTAAACTCGCCGTCCATAAGAACAACCTCGGCGTCCTGAGCCTCGACGGGGTACTGTGGATCAACGCATTCCAGGCCGTCAATTATCTTCTCAAGCATATCGTTGTCATAGCTGTACGAAATTGTACCCTCTTCAAGAATATAGTTCTTGTCTCTGAAATAATTCAGAATCCAGTCCGGACCGGACTGAGAATCGAGAAGACTGTTGAATTTATCCGAAACATCAGCCGTAAGACCGACGTCCGAACCGTCAATCGTCTCCTGGTTGTAATTCTGTTCCTGAAGAGTCAGCATGTAGTTCTCACTTGAAGCCAGAAGTCTGCTCTTTGCTTGGTCAAGGGTCAGTCCCGAAACATCAGTGTTGTTCAGAGTAGTTCCCGGCAAAAAATGCTGTGAGAAATAGAAACCACCCGCTCCGTAAGCTCCGACAAGAAGAACCAGAACAATCACAAGAACAATCAGTCCTGCGTGAGATTTTTTCTTTTTTGAAACATATTTTGCTTTGCTTTTTTTCTTCTTCTTCATATCCTTACACATTTCCTCCATTCAAAATCAAAATATTTCAAATACTTCAATCGTATTACAAATTCCCGCATAATACCACTATGTATAAGCATACCACAAACCCTTGTGAATTTCAATCTTTTTTTACCCCGATTCCGAAGACATTTTTGATATGAGACATCGCCTTTTTTTACACCGATTCCGAACACACTCTTTACATGAGCCATCGCCTTTTTTACACCGATTCCGAACATACTCTTTACATGAGCCATCGCCCGAGGAAGGGGACTTAAGGCGTTAGGGTTTCTCTCTATCCGACTGACTGGACTTTTCCAACGGTCGTTTATCATAGATATCAAAAAGCATAAACAAATAATCTCTTTAGCCAAACGAAAAAACTCACCGTTCGAAAACAGAACAAATCAAGCGGTCGTCAGGTCACCGTACGCAAAGCGAGCGACTTTAGCGCCGAAAGCGCCAGAAACACACCAAGAGGCAGAGCCACAGGCGATAGCCGATTGGCAAGCAGAACTTATGCGTTAGCTGTAGGTCGCCTGCCCGGCGACGGAGGGCAATGTCGTAAACTTAAGAAATTTCCGGCGAAGCTAAGCCGGAAAAGTTTCGCCAAGCCTTTTCAAAGGTACCCCAAGGGAACTTCCTGTGGGGCGCCTGCAGATTCCAAAGACAGCGTCTTTGGTCGCCGTCCGCAGACGGCGAAGCATAGTCCCCTAACCAGTAGAGTAAATCACACTAAGTTGTCGACATTGCCCCGGAGGGGGCTTTTGTTAGGTGCAGGGCGAAGCCCTGCACCTATTGGGGCTGTCGCCCCAAACCCTGATATTTATAGAAAGAAGGGAATGCCTTTATTCGGACATTCCCTTCTTTTTGCAATGATAAAATATAAAAAATCAACTTCTGTGCCACTTGATTCCCTGAGGTGTGTCCTCAATAACAATGTTCATTTCCTTAAGCTGATCTCTGATTCTGTCGGCTGTTGCCCAGTCCTTGTTCTTTCTTGCTTCGGTTCTCTCAGCGATGAGTTTCTCTACTTCTTCATCGAGTGAGTTGTCTTCGTCAATGTAAACAAGTCCGAGAACGTCGGTAAGCTCCCTGAAAATATCGTCGGACTTCTTCACAAGCTCCAGTGACGGATCGCCCGAAAGCGCAGTGTTGATATCACGCACAAGCTCGAAAAGTACGGAAATAGCGTCTGCCGTGTTGAGATCATCGTCCATAACCTCGATGAATCTTGCTCTGTGCACATTGTACTTCTCAATCACCTCAGCTTCGCCGTCCTTGAGTACGCCCGATGACTTCTCAAGCATAAATCTGATGTTGTCACGGCAGTTGTAAAGTCTTTCAAGTGAAGCCTTGCACTGCTCGATAATGTCAATGCTGTAGTTGATGGGGCTTCTGTAGTGAGATGACAGCATGAGGTATCTGATCGGCTCGTAGCCGTACTTTGCGGCTACGTCACGTGTCGTGAAGAAATTGCCCTTCGATTTTGACATCTTCTGATTGTCCACGTTTATGTATCCGTTGTGCATCCAGTAGTGTGCGAAAGCAACGCCGTTGCAGCATTCGCTCTGAGCAATTTCATTCTCGTGATGCGGAAATACAAGATCCTGACCGCCGCAGTGCATATCTATCGTTTCACCGAGATAACGTCTCGCCATAGCCGAACACTCAATGTGCCAGCCCGGTCTTCCGTTGCTCCACGGTGACTCCCAGTACGGCTCGCCCGGCTTTGCTGCTTTCCATACGGTGAAGTCCATCGGATCCTCTTTCATCTCTCCGACAGAGATTCTTGCTCCGGCTTTCAGATCGTCGAGCGGCTGGTGGCTGAGCTTTCCGTATTCGGAAAATTTGTTGGTGCGGAAATAAACGTCGCCGTTCTCCGCACGATAGGCATATCCCTTTTCGACAAGCGTTGAAATAATGCTGATGATTTCATCCATGTTTTCCGTGGCACGGGGGTGAACGGTTGCCTCACGGACGTTGAGACCTTCCGCGTCGATCTTGTATTCCTTTATATACTTTTCGGAAACGGTCAGATAGTCCGTTCCTTCTTCGTTCGCACGCTTGATGATCTTGTCGTCAATGTCCGTGAAATTCTGGACGTAAGTAACCTTCAGTCCCTTGTATTCGAGATATCTTCTCAATACGTCGAATACGCATATCGGACGTGAATTTCCGATGTGAATGAAATTATAGACTGTCGGTCCGCACGCATAGATCCTGAACTCTCCCTCCCTGATCGGTATGAGTTCTTCCTTTTGTCTTGTTAATGTGTTGTATATTTTCATTTTTCTGCTCCTTTAAAACAGCATATTGATATCTTAAATATGTTTTCAATGTATAAAAAAACAGCAGCACAGCCCCCAAAGAAGGGACGGCACTGCCGTGGTTCCACCCATTTTCAACAGATACTGATAGATACTAATTCTTATATCTGTCCTCGTTGCTCTGTAACGTAAGCAACACGCAAAGGAATACTCTTTAACGGAAATTTCCTCCTTTGTGCTGACGGGTGCATTTCGGTCTGCCGAGGTTTTGGGAGCGCTTCCAGCCCAATGACGTTCCCTCTCTTTAAATCCGGTCAGATTTACTTCTCCCGCTAAACGCATTTGAAGTCATGAAAAAAGATTATGAAAACAGCCCAGCAAAAGTGAAACTTAGAAACCGGAAGGAGAAACAACACCGAAACACCGGCAGGTAAGAAACGTCGATTGCTATTACTTATTATATAACAAAAAATCTGTTTTGTGAATAGAAAAACAAAAACTTTTTTTATTTTTTTACAGAGGACGGCAAGACGATCGGAATGAATTTTTCTCCTATATCGACGACACTTTGATACTTCCCGGACGCATGAAGCTTTCTTTGTTTTATGGAAAAATGCCGGTATTGCGGTGATGTGAACTCTGCACAGAATGTTCAGATAAGTTTTGTTAGAGTTCACAAAATCAATTTTAAATGGCAGAAATTTCAAGTTACTCTGTTGACACAAATGAATAAATGATGTATCATAAAATGTATAAAAGTGGTTTCGTATTTTAATTTAGAAAAGGAAAAGAGGGAAAATAATGAAAAAGGCTGTCAGTATTATTGCGGCGGCTGCAACGGCTGTGGCTTCTTTGTCATGCTCAGTGATAACCGCCGATGCGACTACCATTAAGGGCGACGTAAACGGCGACAACAGAATAACTCTCCGCGACGCTACCCTTGTTCAGAAAATCCAGGTCGGTATGGTTTCTCCGAACACAAACCAGTCATATTCGGCTGATTTTGACAGTGACGGATCAATAAAGCTTGAGGACGCTCTCGGAATTCAGCGCTTCGTGTGTCTTGACAATTCCACAGTTGAGCAGTATTCTCCCAACAGAGAGCAAAGAATAGCATTCCTTGAAGCTTTGAACGCAGACAGAATTGCGGCTAATCTTTCTCCGATCGAGTACAATGACGCTATGCTTGAGGCAGGAAACATCAGAGCGCTCGAATACTACAAGACCGGAACCCACACCCGTCCCGACTCAAGTTCGTATGAAACCGTTCTTGAGGAATGCAACCTGAAATACAACGCTTCGGTTCCTCCTCTTGAATTGGTAGGTAAAGACGGAGGACTGGGAGAGAACTTTTACAACAACTTGAAAAAGAAGGATGCAGCGAGTCCCGATCAGGTCTATCGCCTGCTCATGTCCGAAAACTGTACGACAGTCTGCGTAGGTGCATATCCCGACCCCAATGATTCGACTGCTGATATCTCACAGAAAAATCATTATTGGGTAATTTTGGCGAACTGATTTCATACTTTATATTAAGAAGGGAGTGGGAAACTGCTCCTTTTTTTAATTTAGAAACTGTTTTTCAGAAGATTGATTATAATGTTTTTTTGTGGTAAAATAATATCCATAAGCTTTTTAAAGAGGTGTAACAAAAATGGAATATAAATTTTCTGACAGAGTTCAGAGCCTGAAGCCCTCGGCTATCAGGGAAATTTTTAAATATGCGGCTGACCCGACGGTCGTTTCTCTTTCCGCCGGCAACCCTTCGCCGGACGCTTTTCCGGCGAAGGAGATTGCGGAGATTTCTTCAAGGCTTCTCTCCGAGAATCCTATAGCCGCTCTTCAATACAGCGTCACCGAGGGTTACACTCCGCTGAGGAATTTTCTGACGGACTATATGAAAAAGAAGCACAACGTCGGAAGCACCGACGACGACATCCTAATAACGTCCGGCGCACAGCAGATCATGGATCTGGCTTCGAAATCGATTCTCAACGAAGGTGACGTCGTAATATGCGAAAACCCGTCGTTCATCGGCTCGCTCAACACATTCCGTTCCTACAATGCTCGGCTCGTGGGTGTTCCGGTTGAGAGTGACGGAATAAATATCGAAAAGCTTGAAGAGGCTCTGAAAAACGAAAAACGTGCGAAATTCATCTATACGATACCGAATTTCCAGAATCCTTCGGGAGTTACGATGAGCCTACAAAAGAGAAAGGCGCTTTATGAGCTTGCGAAGAAATATCAGGTTCTTGTGATTGAGGACAACCCTTACGGCGACCTGCGTTTCAGCGGCGAATTTCTTCCGTGCATAAAGAGCTTAGACGACGAGGGAATCGTTATCTATTCCGGAAGCTTTTCAAAGGTTATATCTCCGGGAATGCGTGTAGGATATGCAATTGCTCCGAAGGAAATCATTCAGAAAATGGTTGTCTGCAAGCAGGGTCAGGACGTTCACACGAATATCTGGTCACAGCTTGTCTGCCATGAATTTCTTACGAAATATGACTTCGACGCACATCTCGAAAGACTCAGAGAGATATATAAGAAAAAAGCCAACTTTGCAATGGATCTTCTCGACAAGCACCTTGCACCGAAGATCACATATCAGAGAATCGACGGCGGACTCTTCATATGGTGCGACCTGCCGGAGCACGTTGATACAGGAAAGTTCTGTATGGACGCAGTCAGAAACAAGGTCTGCGTAGTTCCTGGAACGGCGTTTATGGCGAACGAAACAGACGTCACTCATTCATTCAGAATCAATTTCTCCACTCCGACCGACGAACAGCTTCAGAGAGGAATCGAAATCCTCGGACAGATGGCAAAGGATCTATAATAAATATCAATAACAAAGGACAGAAATTTATGGAACAGCAAACAGAAAAGAAAAAGATAGTATTCAGTGCGATTCAGCCGTCCGGCACAATCACGCTCGGCAACTACCTCGGCGCAATAAAAAACTGGGTTTCAATGCAGGACGAGTTTAACTGCATTTATGCACTCGCCGACCTTCACACAATCACGGTTCGTCAGGAGCCTGCAAAATTCAGAAAGAACGTTACCGACGCTTACGCTTCGATTCTTGCGTGCGGAATCGATCCGGAGAAAAGTCTCTTCTTCATTCAGAGCCACGTCACGACTCACGCTCAGCTCGCATGGCTTCTGAACTGCTACACACAGTTCGGCGAGCTTTCGAGAATGACTCAGTTCAAGGACAAGTCGGCGAAGCATGCGGACAACGTCAACGCAGGTCTTTTTACATATCCTGCGCTCATGGCGGCGGACATTCTTCTCTATCAGGCGGACATGGTTCCGGTAGGAGCCGACCAGAAGCAGCATCTGGAGCTTACGAGAAACGTTGCGGAAAGATTCAACGGCCTTTACGGAAACGTATTCAAGGTTCCGGAGCCGTTCATTCCGAAGAACGGCGCAAGAGTCATGTCGCTTCAGGATCCGACAAGAAAGATGAGCAAGTCCGATGAAAATGTCAACTCCTTCGTGACTCTTATGGATTCGCCTGAGGTTATCATGAAAAAGTTCAAGAGAGCCGTAACCGACAGCGAAGCCGTAGTAAGATATGCCGAGGGCAAAGACGGAATTAACAATCTCATGGGAATTTACTCCGCAGTCACCGGCTTAAGCTTTGAGCAGATAGAAAAAGACTTTGAAGGCAGGGGCTACGGCGATTTCAAAACTGCCGTAGGAGAGGCTGTTGTTGAGGAGCTTCGCCCGGTTCGTGAACGTTACGAAAAATATATAGCGGACAAGTCATACATGCAGGAATGCTACAAGAAATCTGCCGAGATCGCACAGAAATTCTCCCAGAGAACTCTTGACAAAGCGATGAAGAAAATCGGATTTGTTTTTTAACTTTTAACTT
>CAMHNT010000029.1 GCA_946186535.1 uncultured Clostridia bacterium | reverse complement strand
AAAATCGACTGCTTCTTTGTTTAAGTTAACAATTGGCATTTCAATTTCTATTCCTATGCAGCTTTTGCGTTCACGCATCGTAGGTTTGATATACCTGTTAAACAAAAGCTCCCTGATATCACTGTTTTCCATAATTGGTTACACTCCTTAAAGCCCTGAGAAAATCCGATAAAGATTTTTCATGTTCTCTTCGTTATCTATATATTCATTTCCGTGTTTTGTTCCTTCAGCTAAAAATCTTCCGTTTTGAACTGCAACAAGAGTTGTAAAGGGTACATTGTTCCAATTGTCGGATGTAAGCGGCTGGGTTGAAAAAACAATACTGTCGTATTTTTCCAAATAATAAAGTGAGTTCTTGTAGTTAGTATGAACATACATATATTCGCCGTCATATATAATCAAATTCAGCTTATTGTTTTTTGACATATCAGCAACAATTTCATCAATTAAATAAAACCGTTCTTTAAAATTTAACTGTCGGCATAGTTTTTTCTGAAGCTTGTTGATTTTGTCTACAATAAAAAGCAAGATTCTCTCACTGTCGGTATCACCTGACTGACAATTGATAAAGTTCCTGAGAGGCTGATATTCGAAAATTGTTCCGTTATGTATCAACGTCCATCTTCTGCAGCAATTGTCTCTTTTCGAGTATGGATGACAATTCTTTCTGTAGACATTACCGATTGTTGCGAATCTGATATGAGCAAGAGTAAGGTTAGAATAAATCGGTGTAGCGAGCTTTTCTTTCAGATAGTTACTTTTTGAAGCCTGTAATGACTCTTTCTCTATACAAAGCTGACCGTCAGATAAGTAAGCAAGACCCCAACCATGTGGGTGCTTATCGCTATGCTCATAAAACAATTTAAGATAGTCGTTAATCAGTTCTTCCCTTTCGGAACTGATTCCGAATAATTCGCACAATTCAATCACTTCCTATTAAAAACTCATCAGCATATTGTCGAGCCAGCTTCAATCCTTCATGAACATAGTCCGTGCCAAAACGATTAGCTACGATTTCGGCATAGCGTCTGTTTGGTTCTGTAATCTTTTTCTTCTGATAAGCTATAATTTCTTTTGCATAATCACAATCCGAAAAATATGTTTCCATATTGTTAATGACATCGATTGCTTGATTTTTTACAGACTCTATGCGGTCATTCAGCAAAATAGAAACGCTGTCATCATATTTTGCTGCTGATTTTTCGTTTTTAACCGCATTGATCTGTCTGCCTTCGTTAAACTCGAAATCCTTTTGTGAGATAAGATAAATGATTAAAATATGTATGAATTTTATATCTTCCTCAAAAATTCCGATCGGCGAAAGCGGATTGTCATCTAACATTCTCAGCTCAATATGATTAACACCATACTTCAAAAGTTTTTCAGGAGAATTCTCCCCTCTCGGTTTAAGACGGACCGGATAGTAAAGCTCCGAGGCTGAACGGAGTTTACCGGTTTCAACGTATTTACTGATACTTGAAACATAACTCTCTAAATTCTCATATGAAAGTACCGGGATAAAATCATTCCAGTAACCTATTTCACTGCATCTTGCGGAAGTATACCCCGAAAGAACGTCCTTTCCGATCTTTTCGTTGCTGAAAAAAGAACCGTCCATTACCGGACTTGCCGCAGTAAGATAAACGATAAGCCATGCATACTCAACAATTTTTTTTGATAATTCAAGATACAGATCATTCTTGTATTGTTCAAATGTTATGCTTTGAAAATTCTCATATCCTTTTTTAAGAAGCTTATCGGAAAAAGAAAAATTGAAATGAATACCGGAATAGAGCATTTTCATCTTGCCATATTTTTCCGCAAGATATTCCCTATAGAGACTTTTGTTTTTCATCTTTCCGTTGAACAAAGCAACCGGAATGTCGCTTTCGTCTTTTACGTAAGGAGGATTAGAAAACGGCCAGAGAAACTCATTTCCCGACGGAAGATTAAACAGCTTGCTGTATGCATATCTATGTAGCTCTCTGAGATTATTACAGACTTCTTCCGCACTGTTGAATACATTACTTACAAATTCAGTCTGACTTTCACAGAAATCCTTTTGTATGTTGTCGTTGTCAGGAAAAGGATGCTGTGTTTGTGATATATATCCATCTTCTTTAACACGAAGACATTCTTTTTCCAAACCGAATTCAGCATCAAAAATATATTCTTTTAAATCACCGTTTTTAAAATCCAATCTCATAATCTCATCTCAATTCTTAAAATCAAATCATATCAATTCTATAGGTTTTAATATATTAATATTACCATACTTTTGTATTTATGTCAATATTCGAGTTGTTTTTTATTAAAAACAAACAAGTCGGCTGACTTCAGGACTATATCTAAAAATTTTTAATGCAATACCGCACAAAGATTGTGCCGAAGATGCGTAGTCAGATTTTTCGGCAGAGTGCATAAGACGCCCGAAGGAAGTGCCCTTGGGGTACCGTAAGGCGGTCTTTGTGCGGTGTTGCCTTAAATATAGACCTGAAAATCAGCTCATTGATTATACTATTAAATTTATAAGAGAATATTAATTATATGTGAACAAACATTAATGACTAAGCACATTACAATTCCTATTATAAACGGAAGAAGAAATGATAGTGCAGTCCATTTTTTACTTTTGGTTTCTTTATAAATTGTAAGACATGTTGTTGAGCACGGAAAATGAAACAATGCAAACACAAGAGTACAAATCGCTGTTGTAATTGTCCAGCCGTTTTGAATCAATATTTCATGGAACTGAACGAGATCAGGAATGGCTGTCAGAGTTCCGTTAGAAAGATAAATCATTAAAATTATCGGCAGAACAATTTCATTAGCCGGAAATCCTAATATAAACGCCATCAGGATTGCTCCGTCCAATCCTATTATTTTTCCAAGCGGATCAAGAAAATCAGTACAGCAAGCCAGAACAGACGTATCTCCTATATTGACATTGGCAAGAATCCATATTAAAAGTCCTGCGGGCGCAGCTATGACAACAGCTCTTAAAAGAACAAAAAGGGTTCTGTCGAATATGGAACGAACTATAACCTTTCCTATCTGAGGCTTTCTGTATGGAGGCATTTCAAGAACAAAAGAAGAAGGAATGCCTTTTAAAAACGTTTTTGAAAGGAAGTAGGACACAGCTAAAGTTACAATAACGCTGAAAACGATAAGCAAAAGTAATATCATAGCTTCAGCCGCAGATGCGGTTATGCCGCTGTAGGTTCCTATAAAGAACATAGATATTACAGCTATGAGCATAGGAAAACGTCCGTTACAAGGAACAAGGCTGTTAGTAAGTGTTGCTATCAATCTTTCTCTCGGGGAGTCTATTATTCTGCAGCCCGTAACACCGCAGGCATTGCAGCCAAATCCCATCGCTATCGTCAGCGCCTGTTTTCCGTGAGCGTTGGCTTTTCGGAAGCAGGAATCAAGATTAAAGGCGATTCTCGGAAGATATCCCGAATCCTCCAAAAGTGTGAACAGCGGAAAGAAAATTGCCATAGGCGGCAGCATTACTGCGACGATCCATGTTAGAGTAGTATAAATTCCGTCAACCAATGCCGAAATTATCAATTCAGGACAATGTATTTCAAAAAGCGCAACTTTCAGTTTGTCACCTAAAAATTCAAAAAAACTGCTCAACAGATCAGATGGATAATTAGCTCCCACGATAGTAATCCAGAATATTCCGGCAAGTATCAAAAGCATGAAAGGTATTCCGAATTTTTTTGAAATAAGATATTTATCTATTTTTCTGTCAAACCCGTCTGTATTATTATCGGCAAATCTGCAGCATTTTTCATAAATCTCCCTTGAGAATTTTTTATCGTTAATTTTGTTTGGAACATCATTTGTTTTATTTTCTGTATATACAGTCCGCTCCACTTCGCATTTCAGCTCCTTTAGTCCTATGCCGCTTCTTGCAGCCGCCGCTACCACAGGAACTCCCAGAAGTTCTGACATTTTTTCACAGTCGACCTCTATCCCCTTTTTCTCTGCCTCGTCAATCAGATTTACGCATATAATAACCTTTCTTTTTACGAAGTTCAGTATCTGAACGGCAAATCTGATATTCCGTTCTATACAAGAAGCGTCAAGTATAATTATAAGAGCATCGTAATTACCCGATTTTATGTATTCGCAGGTAACCTCCTCTTCGGCAGAATTAGGGTTAAGTGAATATGTTCCGGGCAGATCCTGAACAATATACCGTGCATTATTGAAAACATATTCCCCCTGCGTATTTTCTACCGTTTTCCCGGGCCAGTTTCCCGTGTGCTGATGAAGTCCCGTAAAACTGTTGAAAACTGTGCTTTTACCTACGTTTGGATTTCCTGCCAAGGCTATGTTATATGTCTTTTCAAAATCTTTCATAGAACCCCTCCAAACAAAAAGGACGTTTAATCTCTTCTGAAATTAAACGTCCTTAAAATTATATTTTCCGATAATGATCTTTCACAAAAATTTTATCCGCATCTTCGGATCTGATCGCTATAACCGCACCGCAAACTCTGCATGCAATAGGACTTCCGAAAGAACCTACCTGCAATTTATCAATTACAGACCCATTTGAAAATCCAAGCTCATTCAATCTTCCTTTTATAGGTAAAGAGCTGTCAATATTGCAAATCAAGCAGTTGCTGCCTATAGGAGTTTTATTTAATGTTGTTATAATCTCTTTCATCAGCAATACCTTCATAAAAATATCTTTACTGATACTTTATGCAGTTATCTGATATTGTGTGACAAAATCAAAGATTCCTGAAAATCCGGATTTTTATACTGAAACTCTCCAACCGAACGGATCATCAAGCTTGCCGTACTGAATACCGGTCATCGTATCATAAAGCTTCTGGCTCAATTCGCCGATCTCACCGTTGTTAATGAGCATAACGTCATCAACGTATCTGAGCTTTCCTACAGGAGAAATTACAGCTGCAGTACCTGTGCCGAATACCTCTTCGAGCTTGCCGTTCTTCTGAGCTTCAACGAGTTCGTCAACAGAGATTTTTCTCTCTTCAACATCGTAACCCCAGCTTTTGCACAGCTGAATTGTTGAGTTTCTTGTGATTCCCGGAAGAATACTGCCGTTGAGAGCAGGTGTTACAACCTTGCCATCAATTTTGAAGAAGATGTTCATTGAACCAACCTCTTCGATATATTTACGCTCTACGCCGTCAAGCCAGAGAACCTGAGAATAATCCTCGTTGTGAGCTTTAACCTGACCGATAAGGCTTGCCGCATAGTTTCCGCCTGTTTTAGCGAATCCCATACCGCCTCTTACTGCACGCACATATTCGTCCTCGATCCAGATTCCGACAGGAGCGAGACCGCTTGAATAGTAAGCACCGCTTGGTGCGAGGATTATCATGAACATATATGTATGAGAAGGCGCAACGCCCAAAAACTCATCGGTTGCAATAATGAACGGACGGACATAGAGCGACGTGCCAGGAGCAGTCGGTATCCAGTCTCTGTCGATATCTACGACAGCCTTTACAGCCTGTACGAAATCTTCTTCCGGAATATTCGGAATGCAGAGACGATCGTTCGTAACATTGGTTCTCTTAGCGTTCATATCCGGTCTGAAAAGATAGACCTCATCGTTTTCGCTCTTATAAGCTTTAAGACCCTCAAACATCTCCTGACCGTAGTGATAAACCATTGCAGCCGGTGAAAGGGATATATTCTGGAAAGGTACAATTCTGGGATCATGCCAACCCTGTCCCTCGGTGTAATTCATGATAAACATGTGGTCTGTAAAAATCTTACCAAAACCGAGCGGCTGATCCGCAGCAGGCTTCTGCTTGGGTTCTGTTGTTTTGGTGATTTTAATATCCAACATAAAAATGCATCTCCTTATGCAATAAAAAAATGAATTTATACAGGTATAATCTACCCTCATAGATTAAATTATATAACTAATACTTATAAAAGTCAAGAATAACAGAAGAATAATATTTAATTGACACATTTTTTTGCAGCTTTGTATTCTTAAAATTTCAAAATTTTATTTCTGAACTTATGTTCCGGGATTGTTTTCTTCGTATTCTCTTATGGCTTTAATGAAAAATTCTCCGTACTTGTCCAGCTTTGCAGCACCCACACCGGATACAGAAGAAAATTCGACCAGAGTTTTAGGCTTTTTTCGGCACATATCATTCAACGCTGCGTCTGTAAATATAACATAAGAAGGAACCGATGCCCGTGAAGCAAGATTTTTTCTCAGATCCTTGAGCTTCATTAAGAGACCCGTGTTGATTTCATTCTCATTTGTTTCTGTTTTTTCTTCTTTAAGAAGCTGAGCGAATACCCTTTCTTTTCCCTTCAGAACAGCTGCCGAGGATTTGCTGACCGAAAGTATCGGTAAACGATCTTCCGAGGTATTGATATATCTCTGAAATATCAAAGAGTGAATTATACCTCTTATTTTATCTTCAGAGTAATCTCTCATAATTCCGTAAGTGGAAAGCGAATCAAAACCGAGCTCGGTTATCTCCGAACCGCTGATTCCCCTCAGAACATCACAGATCATTTTTACGCCGTACGCTTGATTCATTCTGACTATACATGATAGAATTTTCTGAGTTTCTACAGTAATGTCTGTCAGTTTATAATTTGAAACACAATTGGAACATTTTCCGCAGCGCCCGTGTTCTTTTTCTCCAAAATACCTGAGCATAAACCAGCGCAGACAATCGTGAGTCGTACAATAGAGAATCATAAATCTGAGACGATCTTCCTCGCATTTTTTCAGATGAGCTTTAGCTTCATCCGTCAGATCGGGATTATCATCAATATTGCTTATGAAAATTTTTGCCATTCTTATATCAAGCGGAGTATACATAAGAATACATTCAGCTTCGCTGCCGTCACGCCCTGCTCTTCCTGCTTCCTGATAATAGCTTTCAAGATCTTTTGGCATATTGAAATGAATAACATATGATACGTTCGATTTATCGATGCCCATACCGAAAGCATTCGTAGCAACCATTATTGGTATTCTGTCAAAAACAAAATCGTCCTGATTTTTCTTTTTCTCCTCTTCGGAAAGTCCTCCGTGATATCTCGTTGCGGAATATCCGTTTTCGTTAATGATATCACAAAGCTTTTCAACATTCTTTCTTGTTGAACAATAAATTATTCCGCTGCGTGAATGACGTTCGCTGATAATACGCAGCAGTTCGGTGATTCTTGTTTGGGGAGTCATTACGGTAAAAAACAGATTAGGACGGTCGAATCCGGTCGTAACCGAAAAAGGATTTTCGAGTTGAAGCAATTTTTCAATATCTTTTTTCACATGTTCCGTCGCAGTAGCGGTAAACGCACCGACTACAGGCCTTTTCGGAAAAATCTTTACAAATTCGGCTATTTTAAGATAGCTCGGTCTGAAATCCTGTCCCCAATGAGATACGCAGTGAGCTTCGTCAACCGCAACCATTGAAACCTCAATATTTCTGCATGCCGCAAGAAAATTTTCATTTTCCAGTCTTTCCGGAGCCACATAAATTATCTTGTAAAAATTGTCCTGCATAAGCTGAAGTACACGGCTGTACTGACCGAGTGTGAGCGAGCTGTTGATATACGCCGCGCGAACGCCGATCAGGATCAGTGAATCAACCTGATCCTGCATTAGAGAAATTAACGGTGAGATAACGATTGTTATTCCTGAACGCATAATAGCCGGAATCTGATAACACATTGATTTTCCGGCGCCGGTAGGCATTATACATATAACATCACGTTCGGAACACAAACTGTCAATAATTTCTTCCTGACCTGTTCTGAATTCTGTATGACCGAAATATTCTTTTAAGATTCTGTATTTTTCCTCTGAAACGTTCATAAACAAGTCCTTCCGCTAAACTCTACATTTTACACACATTATAATATCACAAAACAATTTCTATATCAAGAAAATATTATTAATATAAACTTTTTTGCATAAAACAGGTTGACATATAAATCTACATTTTATATAATTTATACAACGATATAAATGAACGGAGGTTTAATTTATGAGTATACCTACTCCACATATTTCTGCAAAGTTTGGTGATTTTGCAAAAACCGTGCTTATGCCGGGAGATCCTCTGAGGGCTAAAATGATTGCGGAAAAGTTTCTCGACGAAGCCGTTCTCGTTAATGACGTAAGAGGAATTCTGGGATATACCGGAAAATATAAAGGAATTCCGGTTTCTGTAATGGCGAGCGGCATGGGAATGCCTTCGATCGGAATCTATTCCTACGAACTTTTTAATTTCTATGATGTTGAAAATATTATACGAATTGGCTCCGCCGGTGCGCTTTCCGATGATCTTGAACTCTACGACATTGTAGCTGCTATGGGTGCGTGTACAAATTCAAACTATGCATCTCAATACGGTCTCAAGGGAACTTTTGCCCCTATTGCAAGTTATGGTATTCTTGCGAAATTTGTTGAAGTCTGCAAAAAAATGGATATAAAACCTCACGTAGGAAATATCCTTACTTCAGACGCTTTTTATTCGGCCGATGAAGACTGTAACAAAAAATGGAGAGATATGGGAGTTTTAGCTGTTGAAATGGAAGCAGCGGCGCTTTATATGAATGCCGCAAAAGCCAATAAAAACGCACTTGCTGTCTGTACAATTTCAGACTGTCCTTTCAAAGGAACTGAAACCACTTCGGAGGAAAGACAGAATTCTTTCGAAACTATGATAGAAGCAGCATTGGAAACCTCAATAAATTTATAAAATATCGTTAATTTTTACAGTTGATCTACTGATAAAAGGAATGATTAATATGTCGGACAATGAACTTATTGAAATAGCCAAAAAAGCTTGTGAAAACAGCTATTCCCCGTATTCAAAATTCAGAGTGGGCGCAGCACTTCTCTGTAAAGACGGTTCTGTTTTTTCAGGCTGTAATATCGAGAATGCTTCTTTCGGTGCGACAAACTGTGCTGAGCGAACAGCATTTTTCTCTGCTGTTGCGCAGGGAAAAAGAGATTTTCTAAAAATTGCCGTTGTCGGTACATCTGACGGCAGATTTAATTCAGTTACTCCTCCATGCGGAATATGCAGACAGGTCATGTCAGAATTCTGTGGGAAAGATTTCAGAGTGATTTTAGCGGAGAATGACAACTTAATATCCTTAGCATTAGATGAACTATTTCCATTCCCTTTCTGTGATTTTTGATTTCATGTTAAAATGAAAACTGATTAAAATAATTTACTCAACAACTATTCAATAATAAAAACGACTGTAACAAAGAGTACAGTCGTTTTTTTACTAGGGATTTTATTGTGTTTGTATGATAGTATTTACATATTGTCCCTATACTCGTCATCATGAGTAGCATCACTGATATTTGAAGCAACCGATGAACCGATATTTTCAATACCGTCAGCTACGTCCTCAATACCTGTTCCTACCATACTTCCTACATCATGAATCACACCATCGTTCCCGTTATTGTTGTCGATAACTTCACGGTCATTTGTAACAACTCGCGAATTGTTATCTCTTACGTCAGTAGTTCTGTCCAAAGCTGTGTCGTTTCCATAAACGTTATCTACTCTCGAAACAGTTGAAGCAGTATTGTTATTGTTTGTGTTGTTGGCGTTGTTGACCTTTCCGTCATTAGTGTTACAAGCTGTAAACACCGCCATAATAGACATAATACAAGCAGCCAATGCTAATGTCTTTTTCATGATTTTCACTCCATTTTTAAAATAAAATACTTGTGATATAACTTTCTGAAAATTACATCACAAGTATTGTTACCCGAAAATTTAAAATTATGAATTATGAACGTCAATTTGTGTAAACGGAATTTCAATTTTATTTTTGTCAAAAGCTTTCTTAATATTTTCCTGCATATAGAAATATACATTCCAATAATTCGAAGTTTTGCACCAAACCCAAACTACTATTTCGATACTACTGTCAGTATGCTTTCCCACGGCAATAAACGGTTCGGGATCTTTTAAAATAAGATTCTGTTTTTCAATGACACTCTTAACAACGTCTTTCACAGAATCAATATCCGAACTGTAAGAAACATTATAGCTCAGATCAACACGTCTTTTTTCCTGAGACGAAAAATTAATAATATTGCTCACGGACATACTGGAATTCGGAATAATAATTTCCTTGTTGTCCAGCGTCAGAAGATGAGTGCTCGCAATATCAATTCGTGTAACGTTGCCTTGAAGACCGTTCGTTTCAAGAAAATCTCCAACTTTAAAAGGCTTGTTGACGAGTATCATTATTCCGCTGGCAATATTTTTAAGGCTGTCCTGAAGTGCAAGTCCGATTGCCACCGTCGCCGCACCAAGAGCCGTAATAAGAGAGGCAATGTTGAAACCGAGAGTTCCGACCGCTGCGACAACAACCAGAATTTTTATCGCATTTTTCACGAAAGAATGTGCGAATGTCGTTACTTCTTTTCCTACTTTCGCCTTTTCCATAGCCTTCGAAGTAATCTTTGCGATAATTCCGGCTAACCACATTCCAAAAATTAAAATTATCAGAGCGCCGACTAAATTCGGAAGAAACTCCTTCAGCCATTCAATCGCCGTATCGACAAACTTCTCGGCATTCGAACCCATTGTCGTAAATTCTTCTGCTATTTCCATTCCGAAGCCTCCTCATCACAGAGTTTTAAGGTGGTAAGTTACACCGTTTGCAAAAGTGATTTCTCTTGTGTTTTCACCTTTCTGCCTCACGAATGTTCCTTTGATTTCGCTTCCGTCCCATTCATAAATCACACCAACGCCGCATGCCGCACCGTCAACGAACGCTCCCGTATAGCCATGGTCAATATAGATAATCGTACCCTTACCCTCGGGCTTTCCATTGACGAGGAGACCTGAATAAGCGCCGCCGTTATAATCCCGTTCAACGGCATAATCAGGGCCTTTAACAAATTTTCTGTATTCCGAACCTGAAACCTCGCTGCTGTATTCGAGAGCCTCAAGATTCTTAAGACGAACCTTCATACTCTTGAACGGTTCGTTTTTCTTAAAAATACCCTCGAAATATTTTTCACCGTAAACCGAAAATCCGCAGCCCATGCCTTCATAGCTGCCTTTTTTCACATGGCCCTCGTACTTCAGAGTCAGACCGTCGTCTGTATATTCACGCATATAAACGCATTCATCGTCTTTGTAGATGCATTCCTTTACAACATTATAATTAAGTATTTCATTGACTCTGCCGCTAAGATTTCCCATTGAGAAGCTTCCGGCAAATCGGGGCTGTCCCGAAACATAAAGAACACCTATGCCGTCATAGAGGTTGTCTTTCCAGAGACCACTGTATTCAATCTGACCGTCCGGAGCGTAACTCGTTCCGAAGCCGTTTCGCATATTGTTCCTGAAGCTTCCCGAATAGACGCAGACTTCGTCTTTGTATTCCGTTCCGTTTCCGCTTCTGATTCCGTCGTTCCATTCACCTTCATAAATCTTTTCTCCGTCTTCATAGCAGATGCCCGAACCGTGATATTTTCCGTTGTTCCATTCGCCCTCATAAAGCAGCTCGCCGTCCTGACTGTATCCGGCAAGAATGCCAACAGGATTTCCGTTTGAGA
The DNA here is from genome assembly GCA_946186535.1 of uncultured Clostridia bacterium. Lineage (GTDB taxonomy): Bacteria > Bacillota > Clostridia > Oscillospirales > Acutalibacteraceae > RUG592. The sequence goes on along the minus strand of CAMHNT010000029.1, from coordinate 2,192 downwards.
AAGTACCCTGACACCACGAACCGTTTCGCATATTGTAGAGCTTTCCCTCACCGTTGTAACGGTTGTTTTTCCAGTTTCCCTCATAGAGCTTTTTGCCCTTTTTCGTCGTAACAACAGCATATCCTTCAACCTTGCCCATTACGAACTCTCCGACAATCTTATAGCCGTTTGAAAGATTCAGCGTTCCTTCACCGTTGTATTTTCCGTTCTTCCATTCGCCGGAATAAACGACAAGACCCTTTTTATCGTACTGAGTACCCATTCCGTTTCTTGTTCCTTTTTTCCAGCTGCCGTTATAGACTAGGTTGCCCATTGCGTCGAAAACCGTTCCTCTGTCGGAAAGCCTGTCGTTTTCCCACCTTGAAACGAATACTCCGCCGTCTGCCGGATTGTAGACCATACCAACGCCTTCACGAGTACCGTTTTCATATCTTCCCGCAAAGGTGAGGTTTCCGTTTTCGTCGAATTTTGCTCCCATGCCTATCGGACAGTCGTTTTCCCAGCCGCCGACATACATAGAGCGATCCTTGTGATTAAACGAAATACCTACGCCGTTGCGATGATTGTTTTTCCAGTCGCCGACATAGCAGATCTTTCCGTTGCGGTAATAATAGACGCCAAAGCCGTTTCTGAGATCATTCGAATAGCCTCCGTCATAAGCGGTGGAGCCGTTTTTCATAGCGGTTCGTCCGTTGCCGTCGCGCTTTCCGGATTCGTTAAGTCCGCCGTAATAGTAATAAACCTCATCTTCCGAAACTTTTATAATCTTATCGGCTGCATTACCGGCAGAATATCCGTTATCGGGCTGAACATATTTAAATGTGTCTTGATTTCCCGGCGGATCGGATCTTTTATTTTCATATGTTGATTTTCCGTCGGGGCTTTTTCTTTTTACTGTGTCAAGGGTGCTTTCTACGGCGCTGTCATCCGAACTTTCAAGCTTATTTTTGAGGCTTTCATCCGAGCCTCTGACCTTCCTGTAATCATAGGCACGAATATTGCGGCTGTCAAAAACCTGAGGAGGTTCATTGCCGACAGCGTCCGAGCTATCCAGAACACGGCTGTCGTCATCCTCTTCTTCGGGATCGAGTTCCATCATTATTTTTTCCCTGTCAGGCTCGTTCTCCGCAAAATCCGACTCATCATCTTCCTCGGGCTCATCTTCGGACAGATAATCAAACACATCAATATTTTTTCTTTCCTCCGATATTTTATGCTTTTCGGAATCATTATTACCGGTCCGAATCTCATTATCGATTTCTTCATTGTCATCATTATTGAAGTGGTTCGAGTAGTCGATAAGAGACTCCGAATGAAGCTTTGGCTTTAATGTTTCATTACTCTTGATGTTTTTATCACCATCATCAGTATTGAGCCTGCTGCCGTCAAGTCCGAAAGAACGTGAAGGAACTACCGATTCATCGCTGTTTTCAGCATCATTGTTCCTGTTTATGATAACGTTATCAGCCTGAACAACATTAGGTACGATAACATCATAAGTCTGAGTAAGATCAATTCTCTTTTTCGGAGCAGTAATTTCTTCCTTTTCAAAATCGGCAATAGATTTAAATTCTGTTGTTTTGTCCGGAAGCTTTGACAAAGAATTTCCGTTTTCTGAATCCAACAAATCAGGATTTGCACAGTATCTGTTCCATTGTCTGGAAATACTTTTTTCTGCAAAATATACGAGACCGTTCGAACAAAGAGAATAAACCTCCGGAACACCGAGCTTGTCTGTGATTTTTTTCTGAAGCTCCTTGTCATTTACGACCGTACATGGATAGAGAACATCCGGATATCTGTCGTCACCGTCGGCTGTATATTTCAGAATAACCGCAACGCCTTTTTCGTCCCAGTAAACCAGCTCTATTTCGGGTTTCTCCTGACCTTCAACAAAATATTTTGTTTTTACCCAATTGTGATAGAGACCAAAATATATGCATTTTTTCAGAATTTTTCCCGATCTGTCACGAATCTCGACACGGTAGTTGTCTTCTTTTGAAACAATTACTCTTTCAACGATATGAGCCTCGTTGAACACTTTCCATTTCAGGACCATATCCTCGTTGAGAGTATAATTATATCTGTAAATTCCGTCCTCGTTTTTCAGAATAAATTTGTTTTTCTGAGGTTTAAGTCCGGATTCATAATATTTTTTTCTTACATCGGTAAGTATATCGTTATAAGGGTTT
>CAMHNT010000028.1 GCA_946186535.1 uncultured Clostridia bacterium | reverse complement strand
AATACGAGCCAAGCTCAAAAGGAAATCATTGTGAGCATAAAAAGAGAACTCATAAAAAGAGGTTTATATTCTTTTGAACAGTATAAAAGTATTGATGTATATAAAGCGGTATTGGAAAATGCAGTAAAGAATACAGATGAATTTCTGATTTTATTTCAATAGACAAATTCTGATTTGATAAAATAAAATCTATAAGTATCAAGCAATGCATAGAATAATAGGAAATGGTACAAAATGTAATACTTGCTGATCGCACCGTTCATAACAAGCCGAACAGCAGGAAGCAGAAATACAGAAAATGTAAAAAAAAATACGCATTTGCTTTTATGTATAATCTGATAATATACGTTTTTGCAGGAAGAAGTGATGATAACAATGGATAAACAACAGTTAATCAATAATCTTAATGATCTGTTGGCAGAAATCGAAAAAGAAGAATCACAAAGAGCTGCTGATGAAGCGAAACGTGCAGCAGAAAATGCCAACTATAATGCCATAGATATATGATGCATATGCACTGCACCTAACGGTGAACAGGTGGTACATTTTTTCCGAAAACGTTACGTACGAGGTGGAAAGAGCGGATAAAACAGGTCGAAAATGGGCTGAAAATACTAAAAAACGCCCGGAAAACACAAGCTACAGTAGAGTACAATAGCAGACAAAATCCCGAAAAGCGCATGGTTATGTGGTTTTTCGGGATTTATTTTTTGCTTTGGTGCACTTTTTTTCAAAAACGTCACGGACGAGGTGGAAAATGGGAGATATGACGGATAATTTGGACGGGGTAATTCTACGATGTTTTATATTTTATACTGATTTCTGATTAAAAGCTTTAAAAGGATTTTCGAGGATGATTTTCGCAAGACAAGGAAGAAGCCGCAGGAATACTTAAGTGACGCTCCAAGAGGGCAAGCCAAAGGCGCAGACCGATTGGTTTGCGGAACTTATGCGTAGCTGACGTATTTCAAGGCTGATGACGAAGTATTGCGGAAATCAGACCGAAAAGACTTAAAGATTTTAATTAGAATGCAGTATAAATTGGTCTTCACGTTTTGGACTGCCCACTAAAATGATACACATGGCTTTCGATTTTCTCAAAATGCAGAGCTTTGTTGACAGTAAAAAAATCGGTGTAATGGGTATCTGTGGTCTGTCGGGAATGGCTTTGACGCACAGGGAAAATGAGGACGGAAATGGGCAGATTGCCCTCGATATCCGAAGAAGTTGTACCGTCTCTCGCACCTGTAACGCAGGCTTTTTACAATTTTCTCTTGACAAATTGTATCGCGTGCGATACAATTATCTTGGGTGATATAAAAATGGATAAAAAGTATGAAGCACTGCGTCTGAAAAATCAGCTTTGCTTTCCTCTTTATGCGGTATCAAATTTAATAACGAGAAAATACAAGCCGCTTCTTGACGAGATCGACCTTACTTATACTCAGTATATCGTAATGATGGTTCTGTGGGAGGAAGCTCCCGTCAACGAAAAATTCCTTTGTGAAGCATTGTGCCTGAAAAGCAATACGGTAACGCCCTTGCTTAAAAAATTAGAGAACAAAGGTTTTATTGAAAAAAGGAGAGCGGAAGACGATGAGCGTAATCTTGCTATTGATCTGACTGAAAAGGGAAAAGCATTACGGGATAAAGCACTTTGTGTTCCGGAAACTATCGCAAAAGAATTCCATCTATCGGAGGAAGAAGCAGTTTTTTTATATCAGATACTATACAAAATCTTAGATCAGGAAAGGATGAAGAACAATGAAAAACTATGACGTTATTTTTATCGGCAGCGGACATGCCTGCTGGCACGGTGCTTTGCTGCTGAAAACCATGGGGAAGAGTGTTGCACTGATCGAGCGTGATCTTGTGGGCGGCACCTGCACCAACTACGGTTGTGATGCAAAGATACTTCTTGACTCCCCATTTGAGCTGAAGGAAGCTCTTGATCGTTATCAGGGGATCGGCGTTACGGGTGAAAGCAAGCTTGACTAGAAAGCCCTAATGGCGTATAAGAAACAGGTCATAGGTATGATGCCTGCTGCTCTTGAGGGACTATTCTCTCAGTTTGGCTTTGATTTGATACACGGCAGTGCCGAATTCGTTGACAAAAACACGGTGAAGGTCGGGGATGAAACCTATTCTGCCAAACATTTTGTTATCGGCACAGGACAGACCTACATTCCTCTTGATATACCCGGCAAGGAGTATTTCCACGATTCAAGAGAGTTCCTTGATCTTGACGAGATTCCCAATCATGTTACCTTTGTCGGTGCCGGTATCATATCAATGGAGTTTGCGTTCCTCTGCCTTGCTCTCGGAAAGCAGGTGGATATTTTCAATGTAACGAATGCGGCGCTTGAAATGTACCCACAGGAGTACGCCGGAAAGATCGTTGAAAAGATGAAAACGCAGGGTGCAAATTTTGTGTTTGGTGCCCATGTAAGTGAAATTGAGAAAAAGGGTGACAAGTATATACTCAAAACTGCAGAGGGCGAGGCAATAGAAACGGACTACATTCTTGTAGCTGTCGGAAGGAAAGCAAATGTGGACGGCATGGGGCTTGACAAGCTGGGTATAGAATACTCTGACAGGGGCATTGTTGTTGACGATCATCTTCGTACCAATGTAAAGAACATCTATGCCTCGGGCGATGTTATAGACAAGAAGATACCCAAGCTCACTCCTACGGCAGAATTTGAATCCAACTATATAGCGATGGATATCATGAATCCGCTGAATGGTAAGATCGACTACCCCGCAGTGCCCAACCTCGTGTTTACGCTGCCTCGTATTGCTCAAACCGGAATCGGTGTTTCCGAAGCAGAGGCTCATCCCGAGCTGTACCGTGTGGAAAAAGCACCGATTGGGCAGACAATGGCGTGGCTGAACAAAAACCAGCCGGATGAGCACATCACATTTATCTTCGACAAAAAGAATAACCTTGTCGGTGCTGCTGTGTTCAGTGATCAGGCGGGGGAATATATTGACCTGCTGACGATTATTATTGACCGTAAGCTGGGGGTCAAGGAACTTTCATGGATGATATTCTCCTTCCCCACACAGACCTATGGCCTTATCTCAACGCTGATGCCGCTGTTTTTAAAGAAATAAGGAGCAGCCTAACTCCATAACGAAAAGAAAACGCTGCGCTTTGCTATAGAAAGATGGGCGCAAGCGTTGGCGGAGCGTGGAAATCAGGGAAGAAATTAGCATCTGAAATCTCGCTATTGCTATTCTGTAAAGGAGAAAAAAGAATGAATACATTAGAACTTATGAAAGCCCGACACTCCGTTCGCCAATTTATAGACAAACCGCTGGAGAAGAGTGCTGTCAACGCACTCAACAGTGAGATCGAGGCCTGCAATAAAGAAAGCGGACTTCATATTCAGCTTATCACCAACGAACCGGAGGCTTTTCAGGCAGGAAAGGCAAGCTACGGGAAGTTTAAGTGCTGCAAAAATTATCTCGCAATCGTTGGTCCTGCCGGAAAGGATATTGAAGCAGGCTACTACGGTGAGCGTATCGTTTTGAAAGCGCAGGAGCTTGGGATAAATTCCTGCTGGGTTGCGTTGACTTACAAAAAGGGTAAGGCGCAGGGCGTTGAAAACAAGGGAGAAAAGCGGTATCTTCTGATTTCACTCGGCTATGGTGAAACGAACGGAACAAACCATAAAATAAAAGCAATAACCGACATCAGCGACTACAAAGACGGCGATCCCGATTGGTACAAAGCTGGTCTTGAAGCGGCAATCCTTGCACCTACTGCTATGAATCAGCAAAAATTCAAGTTTAAGCGTGACGGAGAAAAGGTTACACTGAGCGTTGCCGGGATCGGAGTTTATACAAAGATAGATCTCGGTATCGTAAAGTATCATTTTGAAATTGTTTCAGGCAGGAAAATTCAATAAAGGTATGTAATAATATCTAACGTATTTCAAGGGGGTTTGTGTACTATGACGGAAAAAGATCAAGCAGATTCGGTGCATGGTGCCCGCAGCACACCAAGAAGTCAAGCCGCAAGGCGCAGACTGATTGGATTGTGCTGCAAATGCCATTGGGGTACCGTCAGGCGGTCTTTGTGCGGTGTTGCCTTAAGAATGACTGAAAATTTGTGGTTGTAACAACTTGAAATTGTAGCGCAGATAGGCTATACTATTCATAGAGGAGGCAATATGATGGAGTTCAAGCACATCGAATATTTCATCAAGGTGAGTCAGTATAAATCTATGTCGCAGGCGGCAGAAGCGCTGTACATCTTGCAGCAGGCGCTCAGTAAGTGTATGCAGAACCTTGAAAGCGAGCTGTCGTGCAAGCTGTTTCACCGCACGTCAAAGGGCAGCGTGTTGACTGAGGAAGGGAAGTATCTGTATGAGAAATTTCTGCCGATAGTGCAGGGTTTTCACGACGCCGAGTTCGACGCTATCGAAAAGCTCTCGGGGCAGAAGAAAAAAATAACTATCGCCAACTCGCCTATGATTTTCGGACTTTTGTTCCCAAATCTTTTATACGAGTTCCGTGACATCTTTCCCAATTTCGAGCTTGAATTGCTTGAACGCCTGAAATGGAGGTTGTGAAATATGTGCTTGAAGACCCGACACATCTCGGACTTATTGCCCAGACGGAGCATTATCACGGCAGAGACACAAATTTCATACTGATAAAGACCTATCCTTTGCAGGTGTGTCTGCATAAGGATCACCCGCTTGCGGGCAGTGACAAGCTGAGTTTTGGGGATCTGAGAAGAGCACGGTTGAGAACGCAATAGAATAAACAGTCTGTCAAAATTGTGCATTTCAGGTTATTTGGGAGCATTGAATATGAAACGAAAAACAGCAAAAGAAATCCTTGCAGAATCCTTCAGAGAGCTTGCGGAGGAGAAAAGCGTAGATAAAATCACCGTGGGGGATATAACTGATAACTGCGGTTATTCGACGACTACCTTCTACCGTCATTTTAGGGATAAATACGATCTAATTGTATGGGAACATGCACAGGGCGTGGCTAAGATCATGGCGCAAATCGGAAACAACGGCTATTCTTGGAAACAAACCTTGATTGAAGGAGCAAACTCGTTTCAACATAACAAGGAATATCTCACAAACCTACTTATACACACCAATGGACAAGATTTTTTTATACGCAATATGACCGAGATTAACTATGAAGCATTGAAAGGATATGTCCTAATGTCGGGTAAAATAGACGAGCTTGACGAAAAAACCGATATGTATATCCGTATCTACTGTTTAGGAACAGTAAATTTAACCTGTGAATGGATACTCGACAAATATCATATCAACTCACAGGAGCTTGCGGAAATATATGAAAAATCTCTGCCCGAGCCACTTCATAAGTATCTGTATTAAAAATGGTACAAATTATGTGAAAAGTACCATAATGGGATTTTTTTCAGAGATTATAAATTGAAAAAATTTCGATCTGTGATATTATATATTTAATGGTTGTGCACAATATAACAGTGCATAACAAGTTTATATTTCAACGGAGGAAATCAATATGACAAAGATCGAGTTTTTACAGGCAATGGCAAAGGGTTGGTTCGGTAATTCCCAGCAGCATTCTATTCAGGCTCAGCTTTTGAAGCAAAGAGGCTTCGGCAAATTGGCTGACAAAATCATGGCAGAGTCCGATGAGGAGTGGAATGAAGCAAAGAAGGTCAACGCGCGCCTGATCGAATTGGGTGTTACTCCTGCTGTTGAGCTGACGGAGTACCCTGTTTTCACCGATGTTAAGGAAATGCTCGAGTACGACTGCAAAGACGCAGCGGAAGCTCTGCCGGAGATGAGCAAGGCGCTCGCCCTTTTTGATGATGATTATGTAACAAAGGCTATGATACAGGAGTTTATTGTGGACGAGCAGGAGCATTACAACTGGGTCAAGCAGCACCTTTCTCTTATGCAGGAGATCGGCATGGAGAACTATCTGATCGAGCAGCTTGGAGATTAAAAGGAGAAAAAAGTAATGAACGAAAAGGAAATGATCTTAGACGCAATGAAAAAGGCGGGCGAGCCGCTGAATGCGGGCAAGATCGCAGAACTGACAGGACTTGACCGCAAGGTCGTTGACAAGACTATGACGGCTATGAAGAAAGACGGAGCAATTGTATCACCTGTTAGATGCAAGTGGGAACCCGCTGATAAATAATAAATTGACCGGCATACCTCTTCATAATTGAGATATGTCGGTCGTTTTGTAAAACTTAGAAAGGACGGAAGATTTATGGACAGATCATTTTTATCTTTTATCGGTGGAATATGCACAGGTGTATTTCTGATCATGCTTTATCTTCACCGTGGAGTTATCAAAGCAGCAATAACAGGACAGGAGCTTCCGAAAGCACCGAAAAGCTGCCCTGCTTTCATACCGGATGATGGCGAATGACGCATACAAAACCAGCTTCGAATTCAATGACAACTGAAATGATTTCAGATAAATACAGCTCTATCCGCCTGAATAATCAGCTCTGTTTTCCGCTGTATGCTTGTGCAAAGGAAGTAATCAGACAGTACCGAAAGCCTCTTGAGAAATTGGGCTTGACCTACACGCAGTACATTGTAATGATGGTGCTGTGGGAGTTCGGCGAAATGACAGAGGGCGAGATTGGCAAAAAGGTACATCTCGATTCGGGTACTCTCGCACCGCTGCTCAAGCGTTTGGAAAAAATAGGATTTATCAACCGTATTCGCCCGGAAAGCAATGAGCGAAAACTGGTTATATCGCTGACAGATCAAGGAACGGCGTTAAAGGACAAAGCGGTCAATGTTCCTCGTGAAATGGACGGCTGTATTCCTCTTTCGGAAGATGAAATATCTATGCTTAAAAAATTGCTTGACAAGGCGCTTTTGCAAATGCAATAATGTTAAAGGCAACACCGCACAAAGACCGCCTGAGGGCTTTGCACAAAATCTGCTCGCATATTTTCCGTGATCTTGCACAGAAATTTCTTGACATACGACAGTATGCCTGCAAAATTTCTGTACAATCTGACGAAAAATCTGACGGCGCATCTTCGGCACAATCTCTGTGCGGTATTGCCTAAAAAAGGAGACTTTACTATGATCATCAAAGCAGTAAAATTCAGAAAGGACGGCTTCTACAGTCAGCCGTTTGTTTTCGGCGGCGAGGAAGGCGCCGAAAAATTTGACGCTTCGGTTCGTTACAGAGGCAGTCTGCAAAACTACCTTATCGACACAGGCGACGAGGTCATTCTCGTTGATACCGGATTGCCTGCAGGCACGCCCGAGGAGGTTCCCGACGAGAAAAGTATTCTTTACACAGGAAAAGATATAAGCAGTTATATGGATGCACTCGCCAATCTCGGCTACAAGCCGGAGCAGGTAACAAAGATATTGCTCACGCACAAGCACAGCGACCATTCGGGCGAGCTTAGATCGTTCCCGAACGCTCAGATTTTCGTCAACGAGGAAGAATTGAGTGCGGCTGAATTGCAGGATATTCCGAATCTTGTTCCCGTTAAGTTCACCGACGGGACATATTATAATTTCCCCGAAAGCCAAAAGATCCGTGACGGCGTTTACTTTATCAAGGCGAAAGGTCATACCAACGGCAACAGCATTGTCATTGCAGAAAACAACGGCCTGTTTTATATGATCCACGGAGACATCACTTATGTTGACGAGGCGCTGTATGAGAACAAACTCTCCGTCGTATATGACGATCTCCCTGCGGCTCGTGAAACGCTTGATAGTGTGCGTGAGTTTGTTCGCAGTCACCCGACGGTATATATGGGTACTCATACACCGCAGGGCTATGAAAACCTTGAAGCCAACCGTGTGATCGACTTGGATAATCCCGTGGAAACCGTGCTTGCAGAGGTTGACTTCACTCAGCAGAAAGCGTCCGGCAAATACGTCTGCTCCATTTGCGGATATATCTACGATCCCGAAGAACACGACGGCACGGCCTTTGAAGACTTGCCCGATGACTGGAAGTGTCCTCGCTGCAAACAGCCTAAGGAAAAGTTCAACAAAGCGTGACTCTGAATAATTCAGCGGTCGGCTGACATGTGGGTGAAACTATGAACGACAATTTAGATCTGCAAAGCTATCTGATCAATGGAATAGAGCGTTTTATGACGGACGCCGTAAAAGCGACTCTTAAAAATCCGCGGCAAAGCGCATTTATGGTGAAATTTGCGGTCTCCTGCAAGGCAGCTTCCAAAAAGCGACGGCAGGCGGAAGAATACGGCGAGCATATCCCGTCGTTTCTTATTGCAAGTATCACGAGCAAATGCAATCTGCATTGCGCGGGCTGCTATTCAAGGTGCAGCAACGCAACCGTAGACGAAGAACCCGTCAAACAGCTTACAAGCGGCGAGTGGCTCAAAATATTCGACGAAGCCGACGAACTCGGCATCAGCTTTATTATTCTTGCAGGCGGAGAGCCTATGATAAGGCGCGACATCATTGAGGCTGCGGGCAGAAAGCAGAATATCATGTTTCCGATATTCACGAACGGCACATACATCGACAAGAGCTATTTTGAACTGTTCGATAAGTGCCGCAATCTCGTGCCCGTTCTGAGCATCGAGGGCGACCGCGAAATGACCGACGCACGACGAGGCAGCGGCATTTATGACAGGCTGATTTCAAATATGGAGAAGCTAAAGCAGAGAGATATTGCTTTCGGCGCGTCCGTTACCGTCACGACCGAGAACTATAAGGAAGTAACGTCAGACGCATTTTTGAAAAGTCTCTCGGACAGGGGCTGCAAGGGCGTTGTGTTCGTAGAGTACGTTCCCATGACCGAGGAAAGCCGAAAGCTTGCCCCGACAGACAATGAGCGTGAATACCTGACCGCCGAGATAAGCAGGCTTCGCAAAGAACACAGTAATATGGTTTATGTATCATTCCCCGGTGACGAGAAGGAGTCTGGCGGCTGTGTTGCAGCAGGGAGGGGATTCTTCCATATCAACTCTCACGGCGGCGCAGAGCCGTGTCCGTTTTCACCGTATTCCGATATGAATGTAAAGGATACCTCGCTTCAGGAAGCGCTGCGCTCTCCGCTCTTTACTGCACTTCGCAGCGGAGATATACTTCTTGACGACCACGAAGGCGGCTGCGTGCTTTATGAAAAGCGTGCCCTTGTAGAAGAATTGATCGAACACGTTCAGAGTAAATAGAAATAAAGATTTGCCCTCTAAAGCATTTAAACTTTAGAGGGCGATTTATACTGCTTTCTAATAAAATATTTAAGTCTTTTCGGTCTGATTTCCGCAATACTTCGTCATCAGCCTTGAAATACGTCAGCCCGGCAAGATTTTCCGACGCAGTATGAGCAAAATTATGCCAAAAAGATGTGCGTTAACGTTAGCGTCAACACACCCTAATGTAGTTTGGAAGATTACATTGAATGGTACAACAATAAGCGTTTAAAACTTATTACTTCGGCAATTAAGGCAACACCGCATATATTCCAAATTTATCCAACAATAAAAGAAAGGCACCCGACAAAACAGCCGAGTGCTAAAAGAATACCCTATTTTATCTCACAAGGCAAACAGAATCAAGCCGACAGAGTTTTTCTGTCAGCCAGATACAAATTCGCCAATGCGAACATGATGTAGTTTTTTGCTGCCTGTTTTCGCAGACCTCGATATCGCGTTTTTCGATAGGCGAAAAGCCTTTTTACGATTGCGAAAACATGCTCAACTTTACTGCGAACGGACGACTTCTGACGCTCTCTCTTTTTTGCTTTGTATTGACCGCTTTTCGAGAGCTTTTTGATCGATGATGGTTTTCTGTTTATGTTGTACTTGATTCTCTTGCCCTGCTTGTTTTTCTTTATTGCTTCAGGTCTCTTGTTGGCACCGATATATCCGCTGTCTCCGTTTACCGTTTCTTCTTCACCGTGCATCAGTTTGCTTGTCTGCGATACATCATGGTCGTTGGCAGGTGTGGTTTCTACATGATGAACGAGTCCGCTGTCTACGACAATATGAGCTTTGTAGCCGAAATGCCATGTGTTTCCCTTCTTTGTTGATTGAGCTTCCGGATCACGTTTCTTTTCCTTGTTCTTTGTGGACGAAGGCGCTTCGATAAATGTTGAATCTACTATCGTTCCTTTTTTCAAAATCAATCCTCGCTCTGTCAGAATCTCCAAAACCATATCAAAGATCTTTTTCTGTGATCCGTACCTGGTCAACAGATTTCTGAAACGACCGAAGTATCTCCGTCAGGAACATCGTCCGGTGTGCTCACGCAGCAGAACTCTCCGAATGAACGACTATCAAGTATTTCGTACATCACTCTCATATCTGCAAGATCGTAAAGATTCTGCAAGATGAAAATTCTCAGCATCAATTCCAATTGATAGGGTCTGTTGCCACGCTCTCCTTTGTAATAGTATGGCTCTACGATTTCGATCAGTTTAACCCATGGGATTATGCTGTCCATCTTCTCTAAAAATTCTCTTTTGTTGGTTCTGGCTGCACCAAACTCATCGTTCATTTCTGCCAGCGTCAATTGTCTGTTCATCACTATATTATATCATATTTTTCACGTTTTGGCTACTGTGCGGTGTTGCCTTAAGTCTTTTGGGTCTGATTTCCGCAATACTTCGTCATCAGCCTTGAAATACGTCAGCTACGCATAAGTTCCGCAAACCAATCGGTCTGCGCCTTTGGCTTGCCCTCTTGGAGCGTCACTTAAGTATTCCTGCGGCTTCTTCCTTGTCTTGCGAAAATCATCCTCGAAAATCCTTTTAAAGCTTTTAATCAGAAATCAGTATTAGGAGTAAGAAAAAACACACCCTCTCTCGTGATGAGCAAGGGTGCGTGTGCAAATGTTTAATTATCTGTGACGGTAGATACCTGTTATTATTTGTATGACTTTCTGAGAAGTTTTACTGCCCGAGGAGTAGGGAAATACATTTGAACGGACAAAACGCCGTAAAGGGCAAATCTCACAAAACTAATCGCATTTTTTCTTGGTTCAATCCCGAATCTTATTTAAAATACCCCATTATAAAATCACCATACTCGGGATAATCCGAATAAATATCACGGCACACCCTTTCGGCATATCTTCGGTGGCTGTTAAGATAGTTTTCGTATAATGTGCGATCTTCGCCCCTTCCGGGTATCGTATCTCCTCGGAGGATATCAATTGCTATCAATATTCTATTACGCTGGTTCAGTCGCACCGTTTCATATTCGCCCTTGACATAACCTTTGCAAAAGACATCATCAATAACATTCTGATGATAAAAACTGCCGTATACATCTTTGAAAGCTTTCATAAGCTCCCGATGAAGTATTCTACCGCGATACCCCTTGCCGATAAGCGACGACGGCGGAATATGCTTTTCAATGTGATAAATTCTCCAACCGCCTTCTATATATCCGCAAACATCTTGAAGCTCATGACAGGCAGAAGAAAATATCTCATCAGTTCCGTCAAATTTTCCGAGATCAATACGTCTTAGATTTTTTTCATCTATGGCAAATTTGTTTATAATAAAGCGTTTATCGGTTCCCGAACCGACAAGCTTTATATTTTTCGCCCCGGTATGAAGTCCAAGAGGCATGATTGTATTGTTGACCGAGCTGACAAGCAGAACCGATTTGTCCTCACCTTTCTCAAATTTGAGAGTATTATCACGGACACTTCCATCGGGATATTTTACATGAACGAAATCGGGAAATGACAGCTGCTCCTGACTTCTGTTTATCACCGCATTGCAGGAATAAATGATGTTTCTAAGCATGGCTGCACCGTAATCGTGAATATGCTCCATATAGACATTAGGTTTAAAAATAACGGAAGAACATTCCGAAAAATCAAGAATGCAATCGTTATTGACGGAGTTTCTGCACATCACAACGCTGCTGCCCTTCGGGAATTTAACATTCGCTCTTATGCCAACAAGCAAAACGCATAGCTTATCCGGCTCTTTTGCAGGCCGCGCAACGAGCTTATACTTTGAACGCATCGGCGTTGACTGAAACCAGCTTCAGTCTCTGAGGGTGAGGTTATCAGAGTAATATTTGAAATACTCCTTTGCATTAAAGGAAAAGCTTTCAATGCCGCTCTGATAAAAAACCTCTTCACCGCTGCGGTGAAAAGAAATATGATCGGGCAGCTCGATATGCCTGAGATTGCGGCACGCCTTAAAAGCACGATCCCCTATCACGCTGAGCAGAAGCGGAAGATGCACCTCTTCAAGCGAAAAGCTGTATTGACACAGCTCTGTCGGGATAACTCGAATATTATCGGAGAATATTATCCGTCTGATCGTGTGGCGGTTAAATAGATAAGAGCCGATCTTAACAACGGTATCTGGCATTTCAACGCTTGTTACGTCTATTTTTTGAAAGCAGCCGTTTCCAAGCTCGTTGACTCTTCTGCCGCCGATCATGGCAGGTACCGTTACCTTGGTCTCGCTGCCGTGATAATTCGTTATACGAATATGCTTCGACTTTTTTCTGAACGACCACCCACGCTGCACCGCCTCCTGCTCGGTAAGCTCTATATGCCGAACATCAGCCGCCTGCGGAGTGTATTCTTCCGGATAATAAATATCTTCCATACGAAGAACGCCCGTTTCCTGTGCATGATCGCTTTGCCGTGGTGAAAATAATTTATCAAAAAATGACATGACCGATCTCCTCAATAATCTATTATTTGGTAGTCCTTATAGAACGAGCCGCTGTCCTTGACGGTCTGTTCATTGATGTTTTTGACGATCGGATATAGCACACGGGCTGCACCGTCATCAAACGTAAGATACGGCTCAAAGCTTTTGCTGATCTCATATCCCGGCGGAAACTGGTTCGATACCCAACCCGGGTCACACGAATAGACGAAAATCCTATCTCTTGCAAAATCAGATGCTATGGAATGCGTCATCATATTCAGCGAGGCTTTCGCCATATTTGTGTGAACGTGCCGGGCAAGCTTCTGCTTCATGTTAAAGCGGCCTTCCACCGAGCTAACATTTATCACAAATTTGTTTCCGCCGCTATGCTGCATATATTGCCGAAGTCCGTTCGTAAGCAGAAAAGGTGCTGTGACGTTAATTAGCTGAACCTCCAAAAGCTCCCTTGCACTTATCGCCTCGGGCTTTCTCACCCAAGAATTATCGTTTTCTGTTTCACCGTAATCAGAAAGCGATGTGAGGGGGATAAGAGAATTTTCAGGGGCACTTGAGGGAATGAGCAGGCAGTTCTCACCATCTGAAATCAGCTCACGCTCGTGAGATTGAAGTGCCAGATAATACTCGTTCGATTTCTTGACCGTCTGCGCAGCATTATTTACAAGGATATCTATTTTACCATGCGAGAACATTTCAATGCTCAAGATCAGCTCACAGATCATATCGGCACGCAAAAGGTCAAAGCCTATAATAAAAAGTCTGTTCTTGAATTCATCAAAATCAGGCTCGCTGCGATAATTCTCCAGCGCCGTTTTCGGATATCTTGTAACTGCGATAACGGACGCACCGGAGCGAAGCAGACGGAGACATACCGCATAACCGATCTTAATTCTGCCGCCGGTCACAACTGCTGTTTTGCCGGTAAGGTCGCAGACCTGCTGCCTCATTACGCGGTTAAGCTCTGCGCACTCCGGACACAAGCCGTAATATTCTATATTCTTTTGTCGACACATGAGACAGGCTTTCATTTCGTTCTCCTTGACTAAACGTAATTGTTGCTGTATAATATAGCTGTCGGTAGTTCATACGGCAGAATATCCCTCCACACGGGAAGAAGCGGCTTGCCGCCCGACAAAAAGGCATAGCTCAACGTGAGAGCGCTC